>JAKALV010000213.1 GCA_021824055.1 Acidobacteriota bacterium | reverse complement strand
GTCCGATACGTCACTGCTGCGGTCGGTGGGTGCCCGGATTGACGAGCGCGAAGGCGCGCCGGTGCTGAACGACACGACCTTCGAAAGCAGCGTGCCGAATCTGTTTGTGATTGGCGCGGCCGTGGCCGGCCGGCAGAGCGGCCGCATCTTCATCGAGAACGGGCGATTTCACGGCGATGTGGCCATCCGTGAAATCGCCCGGCGATCCTGAACTACTTCTGCGAGAACGAGTACGTGATATTGAACCGCAGAATCCGCGGTCCCAGCGCGCCCGTGGGCGACAAGAACGCCGGAATGACCGTGACCGGATTCGTGGCCAGGCCGGAATCCCGCACGCCAACCAGACCCGTGTTCGTGCGCACCGAGTACACGGTGTTCGCGTTGGTCAGGTTGTACCAGTCGATGCTCACGTCGAACTTGTTCGTGTTGACCCGGAAGGAACGGCCCACACGAAGGTCGATGATCGTGAGCTTCGGAAGTTCGTAGCTGCCGCGCGTCTCGGCGTTGACCGTGACGGCCTGACGCAGGCAGTTGGTGGTGATCGACGTGGAGCACGCGTTGATCGACCACGTGCGGGTGATGGGCAGGCCGGACTGCATCGTCACGTTCGCGCCGAGCAGCACCTGGAACGGCAGGGTGTAGGTGCCGCTCACCTTGAGGTTGTGCCGGCGGCCGCCGCTTTCGCCGCTCGCGTTGACGTAGGCCGCGTTCGGGTTGGCGAGCGTGACGAAGTCCTGCCGGGTATGCGAATACGTGTAGCCCGCCAGCAACGACCAGCCGTCACGGAACCGGCGGTTCGCGGTGAACTCGATGCCCTTGTAGGTCTGCGCCAGGCGATCGTCGTTGATCACTTTGCCGATGTTGACCGCGCCCGTCGTGTTCTGGTTGTAGACCGTGATCGGCGCGTCATCCGACGTGCCCAGGACGCCATCGCGGCCCGGATCGGTCAGGGTCACCTTGGAGTACAGGCTGTCCCACTGGTCGAAATTCTGGTCGACCGTGGTCTGCACGTCCTTCTCCTTGCGGTAGATGAACGTCGCGCTCGCCAGTACCGTCGGCACCACTTCGCGGTCGATGCCGACGGTCACTTCATTGCGCTTCGGGCGCTTGAGCGTCTTGTCGAACGGCGCCGGGTTCGGGATGAAGGTCGACGTCAGCGTGCCGAGCTCGCCACCCACGTACTTCTTGCCATCCCACGTCAACGAGCCGGGCTGGAACACGAAATCGCCGTTCGTGTCGATCCAGTTGTACGTCTGGCTGATGGGGCCGTTCGGATTCGGCGGCGTGCCCGTGTTGATCTGGTCGAGATAGCGGCCCCAGGACGCCTTCAGGACCGTCTTGCCGTCACCCATGATGTCGTAGGTGCCGCTCACGCGCGGCGCCCAGTTATGCCAGAGCGGATCCTGGCGGACGGCGCCGAACGTCTTCTTCACCGTGTAGTCCTGCACCACGCCGCCGATGGACACGCCCTGGAACACGAGCCCTTCCGGGAAGTACGTGCTGGCGGGCGAGCTCTGCGCGGGCAGGTAGCCCTCGACGCGCTCCCAGCGCACGCCGCCGATCACCGTCAGGCGTCCGCGCGAGAACGAGTCCTGCGCGTAGAGCGCGGTCGTGTTGACCGCGGCCACCGTGTGCGTGGGCGAGTTGAACAGCGTTACCGTTGACGCCCGGTTGGAGCTGCTCAAGTACACGAGACTCACGTCGTCCGCGCGGAGGACTCTGGTGTCGGCCGGCGTGTGCCCGTAGTCGACGCCGGCTTTGAATTCATGGCGACCGCCGAACAGGTCCGGCACGAAATACTGCCAGTTCGAATTAACCTGCAGGCGCCGCCGGAAGAACTGGAACTCGTTGGCGGCGTTCCGGTACCGGATGCCGGTGGAGTTGTCGAGGATCGTCTGCAGATCCGTCTTCTGGAACAGCGGGAAGTGGATGTTGTTGTAGCTGATCTTCGTGTCCGCGAACATCCGGTCCGTCAGCAGCAGGTTCCAGGCGCCCTGGAATGTGTTGCCGTAGTCGAGTTCCTTCCAATTGGAATCCTGGGTGTTCGAGGCGGAGGCGGCGCGGTTTGGCTTGTCGTACCGCTGGCGCTCGATGAATCCTTCAAAGCGGTTGCGCGAGTTCATCTGGTAGTTGAACTTGCCGGTGCCGGTCATGATGTCGGTCGTGTCCTGATTGCTTGTGGTGAGTTTCACCGGCAGCAGCGGCGACACGGCGGGGAAGCCCGGCACGTTCACGTGCGTCGGCTGATAGTTGAACGAGCCGAAGAAGAACAGCTTGTTCTTGACCAGCGGGCCGCCCAGCTGGGCGTTGGTGTTCGTGATGTAGTCGACCGAGTTCGAGTCCGGCCGGAAGCCCGCTTTCCGCAGCGAGGCGTCCACGTTGTTCGACTGCGTCTTGATCCCCTTGCAGTTGCCCTGGCAGGTAAAGAGCGCCTGGCCGTTGAACTTGTTCGTGCCGCTCTTGGTCACCATGTTGATGAACACGCCCGCCGTGCCGACCGCGATGTCCTGCGCGCCGCTCGAGACCTGGATGTTCTCGAACGAGTTCGGATCGTAGTAATTCATCGAGTAACCCTGCGCCGACGGGTCGTTCACGTTGACGCCGTTGAGCATCTGCGTGTTCTGCGTGTTCGGCGTGCCGCGCGCGGTGAACGCGCGCTGCAGACCCGCCTGGTTGCCGCCGACGTCGGGCGCGTCAAAGACGATGCCCGGGGCCTTGGCCTGGAGGATGCTCCAGATGTCCTTGCCGCCCGGCGTGTTCTCAAGCAGGTCCTTGTCGATGTTGACCTTGACGTTGGCGCTCTTGGTGTCGACCACGGGCGGCTCGCCGACCACGGTGGTCTCTTCGGTCATGCCGCCCACGGTGAGCTGGGCGTCAATGGAGACGGTCTGTCCCTGCAGGACCTGCAGGTCTGAGCGCACGCTGGTCTTGAACCCCTGCAGCGACACGCGCACGGTGTAGGTGCCGACGGTGAGTGATGGAAAACGGTAGACGCCCGCGGCATCGGTGACGCCGGTGAGCGGTGTGGGAAGGACGGGGCTGGTGATCGTCACGGTGGCCCCGGGAACGACGCCGCCTTGCTGGTCGGTTGCGCGTACGAGGATGCTGCCCGTCTGAACCTGCGCGGATGCGAGAGCCGGTGCGGCCGCGACGGCCAGAGCGAACAGCAGGGTGAACAGACCCTTCGGTCGTGCCATGGTCGAACTCCTCCTGAGTGGTAGCGACATGTCTGGAACACCGACAGCATAGGGAGGTCGGGCGGCGGATGCAATGGGTGTCCGCAAGAATTCAATCTTGATGCAGTGCGCTTATCATCCGATCAGTCGGGCGTTCAGTGGGCCCGGCCCTGCCAGCCCTGCGAGCCCATCAGCAATTGCATCTCCACCAGCTCGATGAGCGCGCGGCACCGCGCGACGGGGCCGGGCAGTTCAAGGAGGGCCTGCCGTTCGATCGCTTCAAAACCGAAGTACTGCGACAACGCGTGGACGAACTCCACGTCGGGCATCGACGGCGGCAGCCGGAACGAGAAATTCTCCGTGCCGGAATTCGCGAGCAGCGACTCGAGGCGGCCGCGCTCCTGCCGGAGCGCGGCCGTGTCGATCGGCGTGTCCAGGATCGGCTCGATGCGGGCCACGCGGTACCGGCGGGCCGGGTCGGTGTCTTCGCCGAGCATCCGGAATTTCTGCAGCCCCCGCAGGATGATGTTGAAGCGGCCGTCTTCCACTTCTTCCACATGCGAGATCACGCCGGCGCATCCGACGGGGTAGATGTCGGGCCGGTCGAGCGATCTGAGATCCACGTCGCTCAGTTCGCCCTCGCCGCCGGGCGCGGCCGAGGCTTTCAGCGCCTCGGACGCATCGGCGGCCCCCGGCGCGCCGGGGACGCCCGGCTTGATCAGCATCATCCCGATGAGCCGGTCGCTGTCGAGCGCGGCGCGCGTCATCTCGCGATAGCGCGGTTCAAACACGTGCAGCGGCAGGAACACGTCGGGGAACAGCACGACGTTGGGCAGCGGGAAGATCGACAGCGTGGCCGGCAGCATCGCCGTTCAGTGTATCGTGCGCGTCTTGTTGGTGAGGTAGTCGGCGAGCACGTACTGGCCGAGCGTGTACGGGGTGGTGAAATACGCCTTGCCCCGGCAGATATGCGCGACGCGCCGGACGAAGGCCACCAGGTCGTAGTCGCGCGCCAGCATGAACGTGTTGATCATGATGCCGGCGCGGCGGCAGGCGGCCACCTCGGCAAACGTCTCGCGCAGGACGAACGGGTCGAGGCCGTAGGCGTTGCGATAGATCCGGCCGTCCGGTCGGGTCACCGCCGACGGCTTGCCGTCGGTGATCATGATGATCTGCCGCATGTCCTTCTTCTGGCGCTCCAGGATGCGCCGCGCCAGCTTCAGGCCCTCGCACGTGTTCGTGTAGTACGGACCCACTTTCACGCGGCCGAGCTGCTTCAGCGGCACCTCCTCCGCGGAGTCGTGAAACAGCACGCACCGGATCACGTCGCCCGGAAACTGGTGCTGGATCATGTTCGACAGGGCGAGCGCCACGCGCTTGGCGGGCGTGAACCGGTCCTCGCCGTAGAGCACCATACTGTGGCTGCAATCGAGCATGATCACGGTGGCGCACGAACTTTGGTACTCGCCCTCGGTGATCATCAGGTCTTCGTAATCGATGTCGAGCGTGCCCCGCTTGACGGCATTGAGCACGGTGGCGGCCGCATCAAGATTCATCGTGTCGCCGAACTCGTACGGCCGCGGCGGCCCGCCCGCGTCGATGCCCGTGGCCAGGTCGCGCGTGTCGTGGCGGCCGGCGGCGCTGCGTCCCATCGCGCCCAGCAGATCGCGCAGCGCGCGATAGCCGAGGAAGTCCAGGGCCTTGTCGGTCACTTCGAAGCGCGCGTGCGCGTCCGGGGCGCCCTGACCGCCGGGGCCCGGGGCCTGCTGCGTGTCGGGCTGGCCCGCCATGCTGACAAAGCCCTGCTCGGTGAGCCGCTCGATGATCTGCTGAATCAGGTCTTCAAGCGCGTCGCGCGCGTCGTCCCGGGAACCATCGGACGCATTCGCGGACTGCTGCGCCATCAGGCGGTTCAGCATGTCGTCGGACATCGCGCCGCCGTTGAGCAGCGCGTCGAGGATCGCGTCGTGCAGGGCCTGCATGGTGCGATCGTCTTCGTTCATCGGGTCGTACGGGTTCCCGAAGCCGCTCGACAGGAAGAAGTCGGAGAGCTTGGAGACGAGCCCGTCAAAATCCAGGTCGTCGAGCAGGCCGGGCGTGTACTTCGAGTAGCGGTATTTCACGTCAGTTGTAGTACTTCTTCTTCTTGCCGCCCGCCGGCACACCCTCATCGTCCATCAGTTGTTCGATCGCGCGCTCGCGTTCCGGATTGCGCGCCCGGCGCTCGCCGGCCGGAGCCTGGAACCGGCCTTCGTCCGTGCGGCTGATCTTCTTGAGCGAGGCGAGGCCTTCGAGAATGAAGTCGAGCGCCGATGCGCGAACCGCCGCGACGTGGTGCGCCGGCGCGCTCGCCGGCAGCTTCGGCGCGAGCCCCATCATGCCCAGCGCGCGCTCGAGCCCGCTGACGGCCTTCACCTGCTCGAGCACCTCGGCTGCCGACGCATCGTCGGCCAGCTGCAGCGTGCCGCCGTCCTCGAACCACTGGATGACCGGTTTCAGGTCGGCGACTGCGGCGTGGCCGTCGAACACCGTGGCGATGGCGGCGCGCACCAGATCGCGCGCGACGGTTTCGGCGCCGCGCAGCTCGCCTTCGTATTCCAGCTCGATCTTGCCCGTGAGCGAGGGCAGGGCCGCGT
>JAKALV010000010.1 GCA_021824055.1 Acidobacteriota bacterium | reverse complement strand
TGGGCCGTGTCGATGCCGAATGCCGACACCTTCGCCGCATTCGTCGAGACGGCGACGAAATGCCTGGCCACGGCGGTTTCGTCGCCGCTCAGGCCGTTCAGCAGCCACGCGCGGGCGGACTGCGCGTTGGTCATCGTTTCCTGGGTGGTAAACGTCTTCGACGAAACGATGAACAGCGTCTCGGACGGCTCGAGATCGCGTGTGGCTTCCACGAAGTCCGTGGCGTCCACGTTCGAGACAAACCGGAACGTCAGCGCGCGGTCGCTGTAGTGCCGCAGCGCCTCGTAGGCCATGACGGGCCCGAGGTCGGAGCCGCCGATACCGATGTTGACGACGGCGCGGATGCGGCGGCCCGTGTGGCCTTTCCACGATCCGTTGCGGATGCGCGTGGCGAACTCCGCCATGCGATCGAGCACCGCGTGAACCTTGGGGACGACGTTCTCGCCGTCGACCATCACGACGTCGCCGCGCTCCGCGCGCAGCGCGGTATGCAGCACCGCGCGCTGTTCGGTGGTGTTGATCTTCTCGCCGGCAAACATGGCGTCGATGCGCGCGCGAAGACCGCGCGCCTCCGCCAGCTGCACGAGCAGCCCGATCGTCGTGTCCGTGATGCGATTCTTCGAGTAGTCGAGATGGAGGCCGGCGGCATCGGCCGTCAGGCGTTCACCGCGCGCGGGATCGCCGGCGAAGAGCGATCGCAGATGCGTGTGGCGCAGATCCCCGGCATGGCGTCCGAGCGCCTGCCATGCGGCCTGATGCGTTAACTCCATCGCCATAGTCTACGGCTTCGCCATGGCGGGTTGGCGGAAGCCGCCCGGACGACCGCCGGCCACCGGCGCCTCCCCGGCGTCACAAGAACGTACCCCAACCGTTCGACGAAGCCCGCGCGCGACGCGGACAGGAGTGTGGCCCGATGCCCGTGTTCGCGGCGTTCAGGTATGCGGCGGCAGATCTTCTCCGGCATCGGATGCGCACGGTGCTGACCACGCTCGGCATCGGCATCGGTATCGCCGCGGTCATCTGCACCGTCGCCATCGGCCAGGGCAGCGCGGATACCATTCGCCAGCAGCAACTCAAGATGGGGGAGGACTTTGTCTGGATCGGGCGCGCCAGCCGCAACATCGGCGGCGTGCGCACGGGGGCCGGCGGCGCGCCGAGCCTCACTCCCGATGACCTGCGAGCCATCCCGGCCAGCGTGCCGCTCGTCCGCGAGTGCACGCCGCAGGTCAACGGCCGCACGCAGCTCATCGTCGGCCACGACAACTGGAACACGAACTACCTTGGCGTGACGCGGGCGTTCTTCCCGATCCGCGCGTGGCAATTCCGCTTCGGCGGTCCCTTCGGCCAGGACGATGTGGACCGGGTCGCCAACGTCGCGGTCCTCGGCTCCTCGGTGTCGCGGATGCTGTTCGGCGACGCGGACCCGGTGGGAGCTGACGTCCGCGTCGGCAGGGAGATCTTCAAGGTTGTCGGCGTGACGCTGCCCAAAGGGCAGTCGGTCACCGGGTGGGATCAGGACGACATCATCTTCATGCCCTACACCACGGCGCAGAAGAAGCTGCGTGGCGTGACCTGGGTCGACGACATCATGTGCTCGGTGGGGCACGCCGCCGATCTGCCGGTCGCCGGTCAGGAGATCAGCGCGCTGCTCATGCGGCGTCACCGGATCCCGCCCGGCGAGCCGCCGGATTTCCAGATCCGCGATCCGCAGGCATGGCTTCAGGTGCGGGAGCAAACCGCGAAGACGATGGGGTTGATGCTGTCGGCGGTGGCGTCCGTGTCGTTGCTGGTCGGCGGCGTCGGCATCATGAACATCATGCTGGTGTCGGTGGCTGAGCGAACGCGCGAGATCGGCGTGCAGATGGCGATCGGCGCGCGCGGCGCCGACATCCGGCGCCAGTTCATCGCGGAAGCCGTGCTGCTCGGCCTCGTGGGCGGCGCATTCGGGATCGGCCTCGGCATCGTCAGTTCGAGCGTGCTGACGCGCACGCTGGGCTGGCCGATGACCGTCTCGGTCGGCACCATGCTGATCGCCGCGTGCGCGGCGTCGGCGGCGGGCTTCATCTTCGGCTACCTGCCGGCCAGCCACGCGGCCGCGCTGGATCCGATCGAAGCGCTCCGCACGGAGTGATCCCGGCCCCTGCCTGAGCGGAGTGGCGCGGGAACCCGGCGTACAATGACGGCTTCCGAATGCCGGAGCCGCAGCCGCCCGCTTCCCCCGCACCGCACGCCGCCTCCGCATCGCTTGCGTGGAAGACGGCGCTGGTCTCGGCGGGCATGTTGCTCAGCCGTGTCGCCGGATTCGCGCGGCAGTGGCTGTTCTCACGCGTATTCGGCCTGGGCATCGAGGCGGATGCGTTCGGCGCGGCGCTGAAGATCCCGAACTTTCTCCAGAACCTCTTCGGGGACGGCGTGCTGTCGGCGTCGATGATCCCGGTCTACGCGCGGCTGGTGAAGCAGCGGGGACAGGCCGAGGCCGACCGCGTCGCGCGCACGGTGCTCGCGCTGCTCGCGGTGATGACATCGCTCATCGTCCTGGCGGGTGTCATGTTCGCGCCGCTGTTCGTCGACCTCGTGGCGCCCGGCTTCGAGGGCGCGAAACGCGAGCTGACGATCATGCTCGTGCGGATCATGTTCCCGGGCGTGGGACTGCTGGTGGGCTCGGCCTGGTGCCTCGCCGTGCTCAACACGCACGGCAAGTTCTTCAATTCGTACGCGGCCCCCGCCCTGTGGAACGCGGCGATCATGGCGGCCATCGTGTGGTCCCGGCACGACACCCTCCCGCGCGTGGCGGTCGCCACGGCGTGGGGCGCCGTCGCCGGCAGCCTTCTGCAGATCTCGGCGCAGCTGCCGCAGGTGATTCAACTGATGACGCGCGGGTGGCGGCGCACGCGTTTCACGCTGACCACCGACGTGCGTGAAGTGCTTGCGTCGTCGGGGCCGGTGATCCTGAGCCGCGGCGCGGTGCAGGTGAGCGCGTTCATCGACAGCATCATCGCGAGTTATCTGCCGAACGGCGCGGTGGCGGCGCTCGCCAACGCGCAGTCGCTCTACATGTTTCCCGTCAGCCTCTTCGGGATGGCGATCTCATCGGCCGCGCTGCCGGCCATGTCGGCGGAAAGCCACGACACGCGGTCGCGCGCGCTCGCCGACCATCTCATCTCCGGCCAGCGCATCATGATCGTCCTGATGGTGCCGTCGGTCGTCGCGTTCGTCGCGTTCGGCGACGTCATGGCCAGCCTGCTCTTCGAGGGCGGCCGCTTCACGCACGACAACGCCCGGTATGTGTGGATGGTGCTCGGCGGATCCGCCGTGGGCCTGATCGCGACCACCGTCGGCCGACTGTATGCCTCGGCGTTCTACGCGCTGGGCGACACAAAGACGCCGGCGCGGTTCGCGTTCGTACGCATCGGTCTCGTCGTGGCGCTCGGATTCGCGATGGCGCTCGGCGTGCCGCCGCTCCTCGGCGTCGACCGCAGCTGGGGTACCGCGGGTCTGACGCTCTCAGCCGGCATGGCCGGCTGGGTGGAATTCGCGCTGCTGCGGCGCGCGCTGCGCCAGCGCGTCGACGACTTCAACGTGCCCGTGAACTTCCTGGTCCGTTGCTGGGCCGTGGCGATCGTTGCGGCGGCCATCACCACGCCATTGCGGTGGGGGCTGGCCGGGCAGGGCCGCTACCTGCGCGACCTCGCGATCCTCTTCGTCTTCGGCGGCCTGTACCTCGGAGGCGCGGTGGCGGCCGGGGCCATCACCGTCAAAGAGCTGCGCCGCCGCCTGCATGTCTGAACTTCTGAAGGACGCTCCGGCGATGGTCGCCTTCATCGTCCGTGCGGTCATTTACTTCAGATGCTGTCCGATCCAGTTGAACACCGTCTCGTGCCAGAACTTGCTGTTGAGCGGCTTGAGCACGAAGTGCCCCTCGTCGGGGAACACGAGCGCCTGACTCGGCACGCCGTTGCGGCGGAGCAGGGTGAACAACTGCAGGCCCTGGTCGACCGGGACGCGGAAGTCCTGTTCGTTCGTGATCACCAGCGTCGGTGTCTTGATGTTCGCCGCGAACAGATGCGGAGACCACTTCGCGAAGTTGGCCCGCGCCGCGGCGCTCGTCGCCGGGCCGCCGGCCTCCCACTCGCTGAACCAGAGTTCCTCGGTGGCGAGCGACATCGATTCCATGTTGAAGACGCCGTCGTGGGTGACGGCCACCTTGAAGCGATTCGTGTGGCCGATGATCCAGTCGACGGCGTACCCGCCGTAGCTGGCGCCCGCGATGCCCTGGCGCGCGGCGTCGACGTAGGGCAGCTTCACGGCGTCATCGAACACGGCGGTGAGGTCGGTCATCACCTTGCCGCCCCAGTCCTGCGAGATGTCATCGACGAACGGCTGGCCGAAGCCGAAGGAGCCGCGCGGGTTCGGCGCGATCACCACCCAGCCCTGCGCCGCCCAGAGCGCCGGATTCCACCGGTACGACCAGGCGTCGCCCCACTCGCCCTGCGGGCCGCCGTGGATCATGAACACCACCGGATACTTCCTGGCCGCGTCAAACGCGGGCGGCTTCACGATCCAGTATTGAATGGGCGTGCCACCGGCGCCGGGCACGGTCTTGCTCTCGGGGACGGCCGTGGCCACGTCCGCCAGCCACGAGGCGTTTTCGCGCGTGAGCGGCGTGGCGGCGCCTCCGGTGAGCGGTGACACGTAGATCTCGGCCGGCGCGCTGAGCGACGCGCGCGAATACGCGACGACCGACGCGCCGATGCTGGCGCCGCTGATGGATCCGCCGTGGAGAAGCTCGGCCGGTGACCCGCCCGCAAGCGGCACGCTGTAGAGGTTGTCGGTGGCGTGGCTCGCCGCGGTGAAATAGATCGTCCGGCCATCGCGCGAGAGCGCGAAGTCGCCAACCGACAGGTCGGGCGTCTCGAACACCGTACGCTTCGCGCCCGTGGCGAGATCGTAAACGTCCAGGTAGAAGCGATCGGATTCGAAGCCGGGCCGGCGCTGCGCGCGGACGATGAGTGACTTGCCGTCGCGCGTCATCACGGGCTGGACGTCCGAGGCCGGGTTCGGCGTGAGCTTCGTTGCCGCGCCGCCGGTGACCGGCACCAGGAAGACGTCATTGTTCGTGGTCCACGCCTCCGTGTCGTTGCCTTCGCGGTTCGACACGAACAGCACGCCTTTGCTGTCGGCCGCGAACTGGATGGCCGCGTCTTCCTGCTGCGTGGGCGGCGAGTCGAAGTCGCCGGGCGTCACGTCCTCCGCGGCGCCGCCGGCGATGTGTGCCACGAACACGTGGTGGCGGAGGCCGTCGCGCCATTCATCCCAGTGGCGGTAGAACAGCCGCGTGAGCTGGTGCACCTTGACCGGGTTCCGCTCGGCGGCGGTCATCTTCGCCTGGTTGCACGCGTTGTCGGCGCAGTCGGGGTAGACGTCCGAGACGAACGCGACCATCGTGCCATCGGGCGACCAGACCAGCGGCGGTTGCGCGCCTCCGGCGACGCCGGTCAGCTTCTTCGCGTTGGTGCCATCGGCCGATGCGACCCAGACCTGCGAGCCGCCGTCGCGCGATGAGAGAAACGCGATCTTGGTGCCGTCGGGCGACCAGCGCGGCGTCGTGTCGCTGCGGGCACTGGTGATCAGCGCCTTCGGCGCGCCACCGGCCGCGGGCACGGCCCAGATATCGGTGTGCCGCGTGTTCTTCGCGAGGTCCGTCGTGGTCCGTTGGTACAGCACGGTCCGGCCGTCGGGCGACAACTGCGCGTCGGCGACGCGCACGGCGGTCAGGATGTCGTTGAGCGACATGGGCCGCGGCGCGTGCGCGGCGACGGCAATTGTCAGGCAACAGGTTGAGGTAACGGTGAGGACGAAGCGAACGGACACGGACATGGAACCTCCAGACGAGCTGTTCGCATGTTAGCGCAGGGGAAAGCGCGGAGGCGTATGCTGGTCTCAGGAGGCTCTCATGGCCCGTCAGCTCCGGAATAAAGACCTGGTCGATGATCTCGCGATCGATGGATCCGTCACCGCCGGCCAGTCGGGCGATACGCAAGGGCTGTCATCGAATGCCGAGGCGGCCGGCGAAAGCGTTGAGGAACTGGCGGACGCCGGGCAGGACTACGAGGCGGATGTCGTGCTGGGCCTGGAAGACGCGGCCGATCATCCCGAGCAGCCGGTCCCCACTCATCAGAAGGATCCGCGGCCGCCGGGACCGGACCGCGACTGACGTTCGCGCGGCCCGCGTTCTACCGGCTGCCGAGTAGTTCGGTAATGTCCCGTTCGAACACGGCGGCATCGGTCTGGCCGGCATGCTTCATCCGAATGCGCCCCTGGCGATCGATCATGAACGCCACCGGAACGCCCAGGATGCCGCCGTAGCGCTCGGCCAGCGCGGCGTCCCCCATCGCCACAGGGTAATTCATCCGGAGCGTACGGTAGTACTCCCGCACCGGCGCCACCTCGTCATCCACCGAAATGCCGATGACCGCCAGCCCCGCGTCCCGATACTTGTCCTGCAGCCGGACGAAGTGCGGAATTTCCTCGCGGCACGGCACGCACCACGTCGCCCAGAAATCCAGGAGCACGACCTTGCCGCGATAGCTCGCCAGATTGAGCGTGTGGCCCGACAGGTCGACGACCGAGAAGTCGGGCGCGATCATCCCGAGGTCGGCGACGCCGGCGGCCTGCGGTGCATCGCCGGCCGCGGGCGTGCGCGTGGCCGCGCGGTCGCGGCACGCCAGGCCGGCCGCCACGGCCGCGATCACGGCCGCCGACCGAAGCGTGAGTCCGCGCACGAACTACCCGCCCTTTTGCACGGGATAGCCCTTGCTGGCCCAGTCCGTGCCGAAGTCATTCGGGATGTACAGGACCTTCGCGTTCGTGAAGCCCATGGCGGCCAGCGCCTGGGCGGCGGGCGCGACGTTCGGGCAGCGGTCCCAGGGACAGCACCCGCAGTACAGCACCACGAACGTGTTCCGCGGCAGGGGCTGCATGCGTTTGCGCAGCTGGTCGATCGCCGACGCGTCAGACCCGGGCCCGATGTACTCGGCGCCGGGAATGTGCGCTTGCTGGAACATGACGCGGAACCCGATCTGAATAACCAGCGGTCGTTGCGCCTTCGGCAACTGGAGGGCTTTGACCATTTCCGTGGTGCTGATGCGCGTCTGGGCGCCCTGCGCCGTCAGGACGGTCGGAACCAGCGCGAGCGCGAAGCAGAGACACGCGAGCGTTCGATAGTGGAGGAATCGCATGAGACAATCGTATCCTCTCTGTGATGAAGATTTCGGATTCTTCCGCCGTCGAGCTCCGTGATGAATACCAGGTCGTGAAGCAGCTGCTGCCGCTCGCCGGAGCGCACGTCCTCGAGCTGGGTTGCGGCAAAGCCGAGAAGACACGCGCGATCGCCCAGGGCGGACAGGTCGCATCGGTGGTGGCGCTGGAAGTGGATGAGATCCAGTACGCGAAGCTCCTTCAGATCCGCGACCTGCCCAACGTCAGCTTTCGCCTCGGCGGCGCGGAGGCGATCCCGGCGGCCGACGCGACCTTCGACATCGTGCTCATGTTCAAGTCGCTCCACCATGTGCCGGTGGACAAGCTCGATCAGGCGCTCGGCGAAGTTTGCCGCGTGCTGAAGCCAGGCGGATTGGCGTACCTGTCCGAGCCGGTCTACGCGGGCGAATTCAACGAGATCCTGCGCCTGTTCCACGACGAGCAGGTGGTCCGCGAGGCGGCGTTTGCCGCCGTGCGCCGTGCCGTGCAGAGCGGCGCCTGGGAGCTTGTCGGCCAGACGTTCTTCAATACGGCCGGACATTTCGATGATTTCGAGCAGTTTGAGGCGCAGGTCCTGAACGTTACCCACACGCACCATCGCCTGTCCGCGGATGTGCATGCGGCGGTCCGCGCCGCCTTCATGCGCCACATGACGGCGCGCGGCGTTGATTTTCTCAATCCGATCCGCGTCGATCTCCTGCGGAAGGCGGCCGTGTGACCGCCGCGTTTGCTGCCTTCAGAGAGCGGTTCGTACCACGAGTTCACCGGTAGCGGCCTCTACGCGGAGTCCCAGGTCCGAAAGCACGCCGAGTGGCTGCTCGCGTCCGTCAACGCGAGCCACGCCCTCAAACTGGTGACAACCGGGCCTGACGCCGCGAGCGCAGTAGAATCGGTTCGTGGCGATTCAGGAGGTGCCGCCCCCGAGCCAACCGAGCCGGTAGCGCCCGCAAGGAATTGCCCACGGATGGTGGATACTCGGGTCGGTGATCTGGATCCCCATCGCCATTATCGTCCTGCTGGCCTACATCGGCTTGCTGCAACAGACGCGCGGCACGGCCGTCCGGCACGTGCGCGGCGTGGGCGCCGACGGCGTGCCGGTGGCGCCCCACGAGCCGCAGTTTCCGGCGAGCGTAACGCTGCTCACGGGCGCGGTGCTATCGCCGGGCAACCTGGTGCAGGTGGCGCTCAGCGGCCGGCAAACGTGCGAGCGGATGTGGGCGGACCTGCAGTCGGCCCAGCGCACCATCCTTCTGCAGCTGTACTACGGGCAGCCCGGCCGCATGGCCGATCAGCTCTGCCGGATTCTGGTCGAACGCGCGGCGGCCGGCGTGCACGTCTTCCTGCTCTACGACGCGTTCGGCGCGCATGGATTTCTCGACGCGCACCTCGCGGAATATCGCAAGGCCGGCATTCGCGTGGCGGCGTTTCGTCCCCTGCGCCTCTCGACACTGCATCTCGCGCAGAATCGCTCGCACGTGCGGGGCATCGTGGTGGACAGCCGCGTCGCCTGGACCGGCGGCTTCGGCATCGACGACAAATGGCTGGGTGATGGCGTCAGCCACCGCTCGTGGCGCGAAACGAACGTGCGGTTCGAAGGGCCGGCCGTGCGGCAGATGCAGGCGGCATTCGCGACCGCGTGGACCGAAGCCACCGGCGTGCTCTTCACCGGACGCGTGACCGCAACGCCGCAACCCGACGGCGTGACGGCGGGCTTGCTCTACACGACGCCGGCGCTTGGGAGCACCACCGCCGAACGTTTCATGGCCATGTCGATCGCGGGGGCGACCCGGCGGCTCTTCGTGACCACCGCGTACTTCGCGCCCGACCCCACGTTCGTGGAACTGCTCACGACCGCGTCCACGCGTGGGGTAGACGTGCGCATCCTCACGGCCGGACGGTCGACCGACGTCCACCTGGTGCGGCTGGCCGGCCGTGCATCGTACGACACGCTGCTCTCTGCGGGCGTGCGCATCTACGAGTGGCGGCCGACGATGCTGCACGCCAAGACGTTCGTGGTGGACGGCATCTGGTCGTCGATTGGATCGATGAACTTCGACAATCGCTCGCTCGCGCTCAACGACGAGGCCACGTTGATGGTGCTCGACGAACAGGTCGGGAAGCAGATGGAGACCATCTTCATGGACGACCTGCGGCATGCCGAGGAGATCACGCTCGAGCGGTTTCGACGCCGATCCCGTATCGGGCGGCTGGGCGAGCCGATCGCGAGCCTGATCAACCGGCTGTTGTAGCAGTCGGCCCGGCGCCCGGCCTCCGAGCGCCGCCGACGCCCCGGCAGGATCTGGGTCAGAATGTGAGACGTCATCCATCAGGAGCGTGTCGTGAGCGAGAACGAAGACGAGATCGAGGCCGGGGAAGATTTTGCCGCGCTGTTTGAGGCGTCCTACACGACGAAGCGCATCACGAACGGCCAGGCCGTCGACGGCGTGATCGTGGCCATCGGCGCGGATACGGCGCTTGTGGACGTGGGCGCCAAGGGCGAGGCCACGATCGATCTCGGCGAACTGAAAAATCACGAGGGCGTGCTGGAGGCGGCCGTGGGCGACCGCATCCAGGCGACGGTGGTCTCGACGATGGGCGGCCTGAAGCTTTCGCGCAAACTGCAGCGCGGCGCCGCCAGCGCCGAGCAGATCGAAGACGCGTTCCACGCGGGCCTGCCGGTGGAAGGCAAGGTCGACAAGGCGGTGAAGGCCGGCTACGAGGTGCGCATCGCCGGCCAGCGCGCGTTCTGCCCGCAATCGCAGATCGACATCGTCCGCGACACCGATCCGGCCGTGCACCTCGGCCGCGTCTACACATTCAAGATCATCGAATACAAGGAGGGCGGCCAGAAGTTCGTGGTCTCGCGCCGCACGCTCCTCGAAGCGGAACAGCAGGCGCGCGCCGCCGAGGTCCGCCGTACGATCACCGCCGGCGCGGTCGTGACCGGGCGTGTCGTGTCCGTGCGCGACTTCGGCGCGTTCGTCGATCTGGGCGGCGGCGTGCAAGGCTTGCTGCACATTTCCGAAATGGGCTGGTCGCGCATCTCCGACGCGGGCGCGATCGTGACGCCCGGCGAAGAAATCACCGTCAAGGTGCTGCGCGTCGACGAGGACAAGATCGCGCTCGGGCTGAAACAACTCATGACCGATCCCTGGTCGATGGTGCAGGCCAACTACGCGGTGGGCCAGGTGCTGCAGGGCAAGGTCACCCGCATCGCCGAGTTCGGCGCGTTTGTCGAACTCGAAGCCGGCGTGGAAGCGCTGGCGCACGCGTCGATGTTCGCGCCGACGGGGAAGTCGGGTGGCTGGTCCAAGGCCGTCACCGCGGGCATGACCGGCGCGTTCGAAATTCTCAGTATCGATCCCGACAAGAAGCGGATCGGTGTGGCGCCGGTGGCCGAAGGCAGCTCGCGCGCGAACGCCGCGGCGCCGTCCCGATCGGCCGTGGTGCCGGGGGCGCGTTTCACCGGCAAGGTGGAGCGACACGAGAAGTTCGGCGTGTTTGTGTTCCTGGCGCCCGGGGTCACCGGTCTTGTGCCGGCGAGCGAGACCGGCGTGGCGCGCGACGGCGACCTGACCAATGCCTTTCCGCTCGGCTCGGATCTCGATGTGATGGTTCAGGAAGTAGACGCGGCGGGCCGTCGCATCCGCCTGAGCGTCAAGGCCATCGCCGAGGCGGCCGAGGCGGCCGAGGTCAGCGACTACGCGGCCCGCGAGGGCGCGGCCCAGGCCCAGAGCTTCGGCGGCTCGCTTGCCGACAAGCTGCGCGGCGCGCTGACGTCGCGGGAGAAGTGAGCGGTAATCTCCTCTGAGCCATGACGTTTCGCACACGACATCTGCTTCTCGCCGTCGTCGCTGTGACCGCGGCGCTGCCGATCACGACATACACGCTGGCCCGGCAGGGCCGCGCCGGCGCGCCACCGCCACCACAGCCGACGCTCGGGCTTGAACACGGCACGCTCGACTTCGACACGCCCGACTTCACGCTCAAGCTGGTCAAGGACTCGCAGACCATCGCGGCACTCGAACCCAAGGGCGCGAAAGGCATCGATCCGCAGACGCCGTTCGACTTCACGCCGGCCGACCAGCTCACGGCTCGGCAGGGTGATCGATTCAATCACCTCGGGGACATCACGCTGCGGCTGCGGCAAGACGGCTGGCAAGACGGCGCCTGGGTGGATCTCGCGTCGAGCGATGCGCGCGCGCCGGTCGCGCCCGCCCCGGGCTATCACGCGCCGAACGGCTATCGTCTGCTCGCCGCCGCCGACCTGACGCCGACGTTGAAGACCGCGCCGGTGCGCGTGGTTCGCTCGTGGATGGTCGACCCATCCAATCGCCTCGTCCTGCACTTCGAGCTGCGGAACACGAGCACCGCGCCCGTCGCGGTGGGCGGCCTGGGTTTCCCGGTCGTGTTCAACAACATGATTCAGAACTTCACGACCAATCGTGCGCGCACGCTGCCGCAGGCGCATGAGATCTGCTCGTTCTTCGATCCGTACATGGGCGAAGACGCCGGCTACCTCCAAGTGACACGGCTCTCCGGCGCGGGCCCGGCCTTGGTTGTCGTGCCCGAACCGGGCACGCGCACGCCGTTTGAGGCGTTCCGCCCGCTCGACGACGCGTCGCGGCGCGGGCAGACGTTCGAGGGCGCGTTCGAGTGGACCGTGTTCAGCCAGGCATACGCCGAGAACGAGTGGAAGAACGCCGCGCAATGGAACGCGGCGTCATCGATGACCCTCGCGCCCGGCGAAACGCGTGCGTTTGGCCTGCGGTTTCTCGTGGCCGGCGAAATTCGTGGAATCGAGAACACACTGGCCGCGGCCGATCGTCCGGTGGCCGTCGGCATTCCCGGCTACATCGTGCCGATGGATCTCGATGCGAAGCTGTTCATCACGCCCGGCAAGCGCAAGGTGAAGAGCCTGCAATCCGTTCCCGCCGGCGCGCTGGCGGTAACGGCCGATGGCACGGCGAAGGGCGGCGCGCTGCAGTACCTCGTTCGCGGCCAGCAGTGGGGCCGCGCCCGGCTCACGGTGAACTACGACGATGGCACCGTGCAGACGATTCACTACGACGTGACGAAGCCGGCCGCCGAGGCGGTCTCAGACATGGGCCGCTTTCTGACGTCGAAGGCGTGGTACACGGACACGACGGATCCGTTCCATCGGGCGCCCTCGGTGATGAACTACGATCGCGCGCACGATCGGGTGGTGCTCCAGGACACGCGCGCGTGGATCGCCGGGTTGTCTGATGAGGGGGGCGCGGGCGCGTGGCTGGCCGCGATGATGAAGGAGTTCGTGCAGCCCGACAAGGCCGAGATCGACAAGCTCTCGCAGTTCGTCGATCAGGTGCTCTGGGGCCGAATTCAGTACAGCGACGGGCCGCGCATGTACGGCGTCCGCAAGAGCGTCTTCTTCTATCAGCCGGATCTTGTGCCGGGCTACACCTACGATCCGGGCAACTGGACGTCGTGGAGTTCGTGGAACAAGGCGCAGGCCGACGCGGTCAATCGCGCCTACGACTACCCGCACGTCGTCGCCGCGTACTGGTCGATGTACCGGTTGGCGCGCAACTACCCGGGGCTCGTCACCGCGCATCCGTGGCAGTGGTATCTCGATCACGCGTTCAATACCGTGAAGTACATGACCGGCGGGTTCGCACAGCCGGGTGAGCGTGGCGGCGTGGGATACGTGAACGTCGGACTGATGGACGGCGACATCTTCGTCATGCTGCTCGACGACTTGAAGCGCGAGGCGTGGACCGAGCAGGCCGGTTACGTCGAGGGCGCGATGAAGCGGCGCGCGGATCGGTGGAACAGCGAAGCGTATCCGTTCGGCTCGGAGATGGCGTGGGACTCGACGGGGCAGGAGGAGATCTACGCCTGGACCGACTACTTCGGGTTCACTCACAAGTCGGCCGTGGCGCTGAACTCGATCCTCGGCTACATGCCGGCGATTCCGCACTGGGGTTATAACGGCAACGCGCGCCGGTACTGGGACTTCATCTACGGCGCGGCGCCTGGCGGCGGCATCGAACGGCAGATTCACCACTACGGGTCGGGCATCAACGCCGTGCCGGTACTTCGTGAGTATCGCGAGCACCCGGCGGACGAGTACCTGCTGCGCATCGGCTACGCCGGCTCGATGGGCGCGCTGTCCGCGATCGACCAGAACGGCTTTCCGTCGGCGGCGTTTCACTCGTATCCGTGGAATCTCAGCTGGGACGATTACATCGGCGACTACGGTCCGAACTTCTTCGGCCACGCCGTGACGACGGGCACGTACATCATTAATAGTCCGGCCTACGGCTGGCAGGCGTTCGGCGGCAACGTCAAAGAGGGCGGGGGCTGGGTGACGGTGGACACGCTCGACTCGATGCGGCGCCGCGTGTACGTCGCGCCGCTGGGCCTCTCGGTCACGCTCGACCGCGGCACTTTCGAGCGGGTCGCGATCAATCCGACGTCGCACGCGGTGCGGCTGACACTGTCGCCGGCCTCCGCGTTCACGTCGAGCGCGCTCCTGCGCATGACGCAGCCGGCGGTGGTTCAGGGGATTGGCACGTTCCGCGTCACCGGCACCTTCGCCGAGCAACGCGGTGGGCTGGTGATTCCGCTGAAGCAGACGGCGACCATCGTGGAGATCGGGATCCGCTGAACGTCTGATATGAGGCGGCAGGCTGAGATCCCGTCCGACGTCGAGGAGTTTCGCGACGAGCGGTGGCGCCGTGAGGGGGCACTGGCTGTCGAAACCGCGGCCGACGCCGAGCGGTTCATCGAGCAGGTCGGTTTTGCCGCCTGTCTGACCGATTCGCGGCGTCCGGGCCCATCCTTATATGTCGCGGTCTGCGGGCGCCGGGACGCCGTCAAGCCGCGGCAGATCCAGAAGGACCCGGAGACGTCGCTGACCTGGCAACTGAAAGACGAGGTCATGCGGCGCGGCAAGGTGTACTACGGCAAGCTGCCGCGCGGCCCCATGTTCATTGCGCCGCGCATGATCCCGTATTTTCACGCGATCTGGGGCATGCGCCGGTCGGACGAGGCGAAGTCCCTCAGCAAGAACGCGCGCGCGGTGCTGCGCGTGCTCCGCAACGAATGGGAGATGGGCACCGCGGACCTGCGCGCGGAGGCGGGCGTGAAGGAGCGCAGCGCGTTCACGAAGGCGCTCGACGAACTCCAGGCGGCCATGATCGTGGTGCCGAGCGAGGTCGTCTACGAGCCCAAGTTCACCTACATCTGGGAGATTGCCGCCGGACGGTTTCCCGATGAGCTGCAGAAGCGGATCGGGCGTGAGGTCGCGCTCCGGGAAATTGCCCGGTGCTTTCTCTCCGCAGCGCTGATGACTTTTCCAGGTGAGCTTGCGCGGATCACCGGGTTGTCGCGAGCGGAAGCCGGACTCGGCAATCGCGCATTGGTGGCTGAGGGGTTTGCAGCGATGCCGGGACGGGGGATGTATCGGTTGAGCGGCTGACGGGATCGGCGACGGGCATGAGATGATTCACCCATGGATGGCGCGCAGGATCGCAGAGATCGCATGCAGGTGCGGGTGTACCCCTCGCTGGCCGCCCAGGACCGGGACGATGCCGCGTATTGGGCTGCCGTGCCGGTCGATATTCGAGTGTTGCAGGTGTGGAAACTGAGTGAAGCGCAGTGGCGCCTCCGCGGCGAGCTCCCCGATGAATCAGGATTTCCTCGATCTGTTGCGCGCGTTCGCCGACCATAGAGTCAGGTTTCTGATCGTCGGCGCGTATGCGCTCGGTGTGCATGGGCGCCCGCGGGCGACAGGCGATCTGGACGTCTGGGTCGATGCCTCACCAGAAAACGCGGTCCGCGTGCTGAGCGCGCTGAAGCAGTTCGGCGCACCCCTCTCGCAAGTGGCTGCCGAGGATTTCAGCCGTCCCGGCATCGTCTTCCAAATGGGGCTCCCGCCGTACCGCGTTGATATCCTTACCGAGCTTTCCGGTCTCACGTTTGCCGACGCTTGGTCGAGCCGGACACAGGCGCCGTTCGGTCCGCTCACCGTGGACGTGATTGGCCGCGACGCATTCATCAAGAACAAGCGGGCCGCAGGACGCGCGAAAGACCTGGGCGACATCGAAAGCCTCGGCGAGTAGCCGCGTACGACAGTCGTGCTGGCCGCCCTCGATCCCACGGGTACATAATGCCCGCCATGACTCGCTCCGCTGCCCGTTTCGCTGCCATTCCGCTCATCGTCCTCGGTGCTTCGCTCGTTGGATGGGGCCAGACCGCGCCGGGCAGCGTGGAGCCGAAGCCGTACTTCACCGAGCCGGCCATTTCGCCCGACCGGTCCGAGATCGCGTTTTCGTCGGGCGGAGATATCTGGGCCGTGGCCGCCGCCGGCGGCGACGCGCGGTTGCTCGTGTCGCACCCGGCCAACGAGTCGCAGCCCGAGTACTCGCCAGACGGCAAGACGCTCGCGTTCGTCTCCGACCGCACGGGTGGCGGCGACATTTACCTGCTGACGCTCGCGAACGGCGATCTGCGCCGCCTGACGTTTGACGACGGCGCCGAGACGCTCGACGGATGGTCGCACGACGGACAGTGGATCTACTTCTCGTCGGGCGCGCGTGAGATCGCCGGCAATGACATCTACCGCGTTCGCGTGTCCGGCGGCATGCCGATGCCGGTCAGCGCCGACCGGTTCACCAACGAGTTCGCGTCGGCGCCGTCGCCCGACGGGCAGTCGATCGCCTTCAGCGCGCGCGGCAACGGTCCCAGCCAGTGGTGGCGCAAGGTGGTGGGCGAGCCCACGTCGGGCTGGATCATCTTCACCGGCAGCGCCACGCTCATCGACGGCACCACCATCCGCATGCCCGGCACGCGCATCACCTCCAACGACGGCAAGACGATGGAGCTCAACCCGCGTCCGGTGGATGTGCCGGTGACGCGGCCGATCGGCGAGACGTACACGGGTACCGACAGCCAGCTCGAGACCGCGGTGAAGGAGTTGCTGAAACAGATTGACGGGTAAGCCCCATTCTGGATCTCATCTCGCGCGCGCGCTGCGCAGCCGCAACTTCCGCCTGTTCTTCGGCGGGCAGAGCGTGTCGCTCGTCGGCACCTGGATTACGCGCGTCGCCACGAGCTGGCTGGTGTACCGGCTCACGGGCTCTCTCTATCTGCTCGGTCTCGTCGGGTTCTGCGGACAGATTCCTGCGCTGGTCCTCACGCCATTCACCGGGGTGCTCGTCGACCGCTGGAACCGGCACCGCATCCTCGTCTTCACCCAGGTGCTGTCGATGCTGCAGTCGCTCGTCCTCGCGCTGCTCGTCTTCAGCGATCACATCACCGTCACGTGGATCCTCATCCTCCAGCTCGGCCAGGGCATCATCAACAGCTTCGACACGCCGGCGCGTCAGGCGTTCGTCATCGAGATGGTGGAGGACCGCGCCCACCTGCCCAATGCCATCGCGCTCAACTCGACGATGGTCAATGCCAGCCGGATCATCGGCCCGAGCATCGGCGGACTGCTGATCGCCGCCGTCGGCGAAGGCTGGTGTTTCATGGCGGACGCCATCTCGTACCTCGCGGTGATCGCGTCGCTGCTGGTGATGACCGTGACGCCGCGCGAGCGGCCCGCGCGCACCACGGACCTTCGCGAGGAATTGGTCACGGGCATTCGCTACGTCGCTCGCTTCGTCCCGATTCGCACGCTGCTGACACTGCTGGCGTTGGTAAGCCTGCTCGGCATGCCGTACTCCGTGCTCATGCCGGCGATCGCCGCCGTCACGCTGCACGGCGGCGCCCACACACTGGGCTTCCTCATGGCGGCCTCCGGCGCGGGCGCGCTCGGCGGCGCGCTCTATCTGGCCTCGCGACAGAGTGTGGTCGGGCTCGGCCGCGTCGTGGCCCTCGCCGCGACGGCGTTCGGCGTCGGCCTGATCCTCTTCGCGCTGTCGCGGAGTCTGTGGCTGTCGCTGGTCCTGCTGCTGATCGTCGGGGCCGGCATGATGATCACGATGGCCGCGACAAATACGATCGTGCAGACGCTGGTCCAGGAACAGCTGCGCGGCCGCGTGATGGCCTTCTACACGATGGCGTTTCTCGGGACCGCTCCCATCGGCAGCCTGCTCGCGGGCGTCGCCGCCGAACACTTCGGGTCGGACGTCACCGTGCTCGGAGGCGGTGTGGCCTGCCTGCTCGTCGCCGGCTGGTTCGCGCGCCGGTTGCCGCATCTGCGCGGGATCGTGCGACCCATCTACGTGGAGCGCGGGATTCTCGCCGCCGCGGAAATCGAGGCCGGGCGCAAGACGCTGTAGCGCTGAACGGCGGAACCGCGACGTCTTCTACCGCGCTACACTGGCATCAGCGCCTGCTGATGAACGCCGACACGTCCTTCCGCAAAGTGTTCCTGCTGCTGCTGGTGGGCGGCATGACGCTCGTGCTGCTCGTGATCCTCCGGGCGTTCCTGCTGACCATTGTGGTTGCGGCGGTCATGGCGGGGTTGCTCAGGCCGTTTTACGCGCGGCTCCTCGCGCGCCTCCGCGGCCGGAGGTCGCTGGCGGCCGGTGTCACCGTGCTGCTGACGCTGATGGTGATCATCGTGCCGCTGCTGGCCATCGGCGGCCTCGTCGCCAGCCAGGCCGCGTCGATTACGGAGAGCATCCGGCCGATCGTCGACAAGTCGATCCATTCGCCGACGTATCTGGATCAGCAGCTGCAGCGCCTGCCCGGCTACGACCGGTACCTCGAGCCCTACCGGACCGAGATCCTGACCAAGGCCGGTGATGTCGTGAACTCGATCGGCGGCTTCCTGATGTCGTCGCTGTCGAGCACGACGCTGAGCACGGTCGCCTTCATCGCCAATTTCTTCATCGCGCTCTACGCCATGTTCTTTCTGTTGATGGACGGCCCCGGCATGCTCGCGGCCATGCTCGATCACCTGCCGCTGCGCGCCGACGAGAAGGCGCTGCTCACGGGCCGCTTCATGTCGATCACGCGGGCGACGATCAAGGGCACCCTGGTCGTGGGCGTGATCCAGGGCTCGCTGAATGGCCTGGCGTTCTGGGTCGCGGGCATTCCCAGCGTGGCGTTCTGGACCGTCCTGATGATCGTGCTCTCGATCATCCCGATCGTCGGCGCGGCGCTGATCTGGGTGCCCGCCTGCCTCGTGCTGTTCGCCATGGGATCGGTGGGCAAAGCCGTGCTGCTGGCGCTGTTCTGCTCGTTGATCGTGGGGTCGGTCGACAACGTCCTGCGGCCCCGGCTGGTCGGTCGCGACACCAAGTTGCACGACCTGGTCATTCTCTTCTCCACGATGGGCGGCCTGCTGGTGATCGGCCCGCTGGGCTTCATCATCGGGCCGGTGCTGGCGGGACTGTTCGTGACGTCGTGGCAGATCTTCGGCATCGCCTACCGCGATCAACTCGCCGATGGCGCGCCGCACACTCTGACGCCCGACGAAGAATCGGGCCCGCCGTCGGGCAGCTAAAGCGCTGCTCAGTTTCGCGCAGTGCTGAAGTTCCCGCGTCGGGGTTGTTGCTGACGTACTTCACGGCCCGAGGCCGACTATCCTCAACGAATGGCTGGTGCGGATGACGATCTCGACGGGACCAGCGTTCCACGTGCGTGGATGGAAGTTGGCCGTTGGCCAACCGCCGCGCGCGCCGATGAGCATGCGCTCGTGCTTCAGGCCAGGGGCATCCGGTCGGTGGTCGCCCCGGTGGCAGGCGCATCCGGCAACCAGCATCAACTGATCGTCCCCCTCGAGGACGCGGAACGCGCGCGTGACGAACTGCGCAGGTTCACGGGCGAGAACCGCGGCTGGCCGCCGCGGCCCGTCGTGTCGCCGCCGGTGACGATGGGCGTTGGCGCCGCGCTCGTGTACGTGGCGTTGATGGTCATCGCATTCGCGGCCGCGCGGCAGGGGAGCTACGGCGTCGACTGGGTGTCGGCCGGCAGCGCGGACGCCGGCCTGATCCGGAACGGCGAATGGTGGAGGGTCGTGACCGCGCTCAGTCTGCACGGCGACGTGGTGCACCTGTCGGGCAATCTGCTGTTTGGCGCGGTCTTCGGCGTGATGCTCGCACAAAGCGCCGGCGCCGGCTCGGCCTGGCTGACCTTCGTCGTCGCCGGCAGTATCGGCAACGGTGTGAACGCATGGTGGCAGCCGCCTTCGCACCTGGCGATCGGCGCTTCAACGGGTGTCTTTGGAATGCTCGGCGCGCAAGTGGCGTGCGACTGGATGCGCCGCGGCCGGACGCACTATCACCGGATGCGGCGCTGGGCGCCGATGATCATGGGCCTCGCACTGCTCGCCTGGTTTGGCGGCAGTGGCGGACGTCAGGCCGATCCCGGCACGGTCACCAACACGCTCAGAGATGTCAGCGGGGCGCAACGCGTTGATGTGACGGCACACGTCTTCGGTTTCTGCGCGGGCCTGGGCATCGGCGCGCTGCTGGCCCAGCGAATGGCCGCCCGCCTTGAGGCACCGCGCGTCCAACGTGTGCTGACGGCGGCGGCGATCGGTCTGGTCGTGCTCGCGTGGATGCTGGCGGTGCGATAGCGTCCGCGGACGTGGCAATCACGCGCGTCTCGCCACCATGCGTGCGGCGCGAAATACCCCCACCTCGTGCGCGAACGGATACAGGTCCTGACCTTCGGCAGACGACAATAAGAATTTGTTCGGCGATTGCGATAGGATCGACTCATGTCAAACGAATCCAAGTGCCCCGTGCATGGCGGCGCGCATCGACACACGGCGGCCGGCGCCCCGGCGAATGCCCAGTGGTGGCCGAACCAGCTGAACCTGAAGATCCTGCACCAGCACTCCGAGCTGTCCGATCCGATGGACCCGGAGTTCAACTATGCCGAGGAGTTCAAGCGCCTCGATCTCAACGCGGTGATCACGGACCTCCACGCGCTGATGACCGCGTCGCAGGACTGGTGGCCCGCGGACTTTGGCCACTACGGGCCGCTCTTCGTGCGCATGGCGTGGCACAGCGCGGGCACGTACCGCGTGGGCGACGGCCGCGGTGGCGCGGGCGCGGGCCAACAGCGCTTTGCGCCGCTCAACAGCTGGCCCGACAACGCAAACCTCGACAAGGCGCGCCGGTTGCTGTGGCCGATCAAGCAGAAGTACGGCCGGAAGATCTCCTGGGCCGACCTCATGATTCTGGCCGGTAACGTGGCCCTCGAGTCGATGGGGTTCAAGACCTTCGGTTTCGGCGGCGGACGCGCGGATGTCTGGGAGCCGGAAGAGGACATCTTCTGGGGCCCGGAAGGCAAGTGGCTCGCCGACGAGCGCTACAGCGGCGACCGCCAACTCGACGATCCACTCGCGGCCGTCCAGATGGGCCTGATCTACGTCAATCCGGAAGGCCCGAACGGCAACCCCGATCCGCTCGCGGCGGCCAAGGATATCCGCGAGACGTTCAAGCGCATGGCGATGAACGACGAAGAGACGGTGGCGCTGATCGCCGGCGGTCACACCTTCGGCAAGACCCACGGCGCGGGCGATGCGTCGCTGGTGGGTCCGGAGCCGGAAGCCGCCCCCATCGAAGAGCAGGGCCTCGGCTGGAAGAGCACGTTCGGCACGGGCAAGGGCGGCGACACGATCACCAGCGGCCTGGAAGTCACCTGGACGACGACGCCCACGAAGTGGAGCAACAACTTCTTCTGGAATCTGTTCGGCTACGACTGGGAACTGACCAAGAGTCCGGCCGGCGCGCATCAGTGGAAGCCGAAGCACGACGCCGGCGCCAACTCGGTGCCGAATGCGGCCGACCCGTCAAAGCGTCACGCGCCATCGATGCTGACCACAGACCTGGCGCTAAGATTCGACCCGGCGTACGAAAAGATCTCGCGGCGCTTCCACGAGCATCCGGAGCAGTTTGCCGACGCGTTCGCGCGTGCATGGTTCAAGCTGACGCACCGCGACATGGGGCCCGTCGCGCGCTACCTGGGCCCGCTCGTTCCGAAAGAGACGCTGATCTGGCAGGATCCCCTCCCGGCGGTCGATCACACACTGATCGACGCCAAGGACATCGCGGCGTTGAAGGCCGCGATTCTCGCGTCCGGGCTGTCCACGTCCCAGCTGGTCTCGACGGCCTGGGCGTCGGCGTCCACGTTCCGCGGCTCCGACAAACGCGGTGGCGCGAACGGCGCGCGGATCCGCCTGGCGCCGCAGAAGTTCTGGGAAGTCAACCAGCCGGCCGAACTGGCGAAGGTGCTGGGCAAGCTGGAGGAAATCCAGAAGACGTTCAACGCGTCACTGACCGGCGGGAAGAAAGTGTCGCTGGCCGACGTGATCGTGCTGGGTGGCGGTGCCGCCATTGAGACCGCGGCGAAGAAGGCCGGGGTTGACGTGACGGTGCCATTCACGCCTGGGCGCACGGACGCGTCGCAGGAGCAGACGGACGTGGAGTCGTTCGCGGTGCTCGAACCGGCCGCGGATGGATTCCGCAACTACCTGCGAAAGGGACAGCGGCTGTCGGCGGAGGAACTGCTGCTGGATCGGGCGCAGTTGCTGACGCTGACCGCGCCCGAGATGACGGTGCTCGTCGGTGGCCTCCGGGTTCTCGGCGCCAACGTCGGGCAGACCGCGCACGGCGTCTTCACCAGGCGGGCGGGCGCGCTGACGAATGACTTCTTCGTCAACCTGCTCGACATGCGGACCGTGTGGCAGCCCACCGCCACGGAGGGCGTGTATGAAGGCCGCGACCGCGCGACCGGGGCCGCCAGGTGGACCGGCACCCGCGTCGACCTGATCTTCGGCTCGAACTCGCAGCTCCGCGCGCTCGCCGAAGTGTACGCGTCGGACGACGCACCGCAGGCGTTCGTCAACGATTTCGTGGCAGCCTGGACGAAGGTGATAAACCTCGATCGCTTCGACCTGGCGTAACAGGCATGGCGTGATGGTTGAACCCCGCAGCGACATGGACGGTCGCGAGGAGAGACTCCGATGAAACGCATCAGTGTTGTGGCCGCGGCCATCGCGCTCGCGGTGGGACTGGCGCACGCGCAGGGAGACCGGCCGGGCACGGCACAACAGCGGGCCGCGGCACCGCCCGAGGAGCGCAGTTCGGTCACGCACGGCAGCGTGCGCATCGGTGGCCAGGCCATCGCGTACACCGCCACGGCGGCGACGTATCTCGTCAAGGCGGATGACGGCGAGCCGAAGGCGACGTTCTTCTTCGTGGCCTACACGAAGGACGACGTGCCGGATCGATCGAAGCGCCCGGTGGCGTTCGTCTACAACGGCGGACCTGGATCCGCCTCGTCGTACACGCACATGGGCCTTGGGCCGCGCCGCGTGCTGCTGACCGACGACGGCGCCGGCATGCCCGCGCCGTATTCCGTCGTCGAGAATGGCGATTCGCTGCTCGATGCCACCGACATGGTCTTCATCGATGCCATCTCGACCGGGTACAGCCGGCCCGCGCCGGGTGAGAACACCGCGCAGTTTTACGGCGTCGTCCAGGACGCGAACTACTTTGCGGATTTCATCTATCAGTATCTGACCCGCAACGAGCGATGGGCGTCGCCGAAGTTTCTCATCGGCGAGAGCTACGGCACGACGCGTTCGGCCCAGCTCTCCTCGGTGCTGCAGCATCGGCACGAGATCTATTTGAACGGCATCGTGCTGGTGTCCGCGGTGGGATTCGGCAACTGGGGTCAGGACGACCGGACGATCTTCTTCCTGCCGACGTTCGTGGCGTCGGCCTGGTATCACAAGCGGCTGGCCCCGGATCTGCAGAAGCTGAGCATCGCCGATCTGGCGCAGCAGGCGCGTCAGTTCGCCCACGGCGAGTACGCCGCGGCGCTGGAGAAAGGTGATGAACTGCCCGCGGCCGACTATCAGAAGGTCGTCGCCGACCTC
The DNA here is from genome assembly GCA_021824055.1 of Acidobacteriota bacterium. Taxonomy (GTDB): domain Bacteria; phylum Acidobacteriota; class Vicinamibacteria; order Vicinamibacterales; family SCN-69-37; genus SCUN01. Next base: position 3,570 of record JAKALV010000010.1, on the reverse strand, counting down.
GCGCGGTTCACCGGCCTCACGCCGAAGTACATCGAGCAGACCAACCTGCGCATCAGTCCGGGCCGCTGGTTCAAGGAATTGCTGCGCGACGAGCGCAAGACCGTGGGCCGGATCGACGCGCGTTTCACGGGCATCGACGCGGACGCCGCGGGCGAAAGCAACGAATACGATTCGAGCCTTTCCTCGTACGACGGCAGCTTCGTCGCGGCCTTTCAAGACTACGTCCGCCGCGAACTCAAATGGAACACCGACATGTACTACACGCTCAGCGCGCGGGTGTCGCCCTGGGATCGCGGGCAGCCGGGCGCTCCCGCCGAGGCCCTGCGGTCCGCGATGACCGAGCAGGGCCAGCTGAAGATGCTCGTTCTCTGCGGCTACTACGACGTGGCGACGCCGTTCAACGGCATCGAGCAAACCGTCTCGCACATGCAGCTCGATCCGTCGATTCGCAAGAACATCAGCTTTGCGTACTACGAAGCCGGCCACATGATGTACATCGAGAAGAGATCGCGCGAGAAGCTGCACAAGGATGTGGGGACGTTCATCCAGAGCGCGATTAAGTGATGGACGTGATGCCTCGGTGGCGCACGAGCGTGATCCTGCTGGCGATCGGCTTGGTGTGGGTCGACGCCCGCGCGTTCGAACAGACCGCCGCGCCCGGGAGCATGACTGCCGCCGCGGAGCGCTTGGCCGCGTGGCATGCGCATCAGCAGTTGGCGGCGTCGTCGCCGTTTGCCGCCCTGCCGTGGCGGGCGCTGGGTCCGGCGCATCAGTCCGCGCGCATCGAAGCGATCGCGGTGCCCACGGGCAGCCGCAACACGATCTACGTCGGGCCGAGCGACGGCAACGTCTGGAAGACGACCAACAACGGCCTCACGTGGAAGCCGATCTTCGAGCACGAATCGGCGTTCGCCATCGGCGACATCGCCGTCGCGCCGTCGAACCCGGACATCGTCTGGGTCGGCACCGGCGAAGTGCAGCCGCGTTTCGCCGGGTACGCGTTTCCCGGCACCGGCGTGTTCAAGTCGACCGATGCGGGCCGGACGTGGGCGAACATGGGCCTGGCCGACAGCCATCACATCGGCAAGATCCTCATCGACGCGAAGAACCCTGACGTCGTGTACGTGGCGGCGATGGGCCATCGGTGGACGCCGAACCGCGAGCGCGGCGTGTTCAAGACGACCGACGGCGGCCGCACGTGGACACAGTCGCTGTTTCTCGACGACGTGACCGGCGCCATCGATCTGGAGATGGACCCGTCGAATCACGACGTGCTCTATGCGTCGATGTGGCAGATCGAGACGGGACCACGGAGCGGCGTGTATCGCACGACCGATGGCGGCGCCACCTGGCAGAAACTCGGCAACGGGTTGCCCGCCGGGTTGATCGGCCGGAGCAACATCGACGTCGCGCCGTCGCATCCCGAGACGGTCTATGTCTTTCTCGACAATCGCGCGCCATTCACGGGTGGACCGGCGAACCGCGCCTACGTCGGCGGCGAGGTGTACCGCTCGGACGATCGCGGCGTCACGTGGCGCAAGGCCAACACGGACGATCTCTACCCGGTTTTCAGCGTCTACGGCTGGAAGTTCTGCGACGTCCGCGTGTCTCCGGACAACCCCGAGGAAATCTACATCCTCGGCAATCGCGCGTTTCATTCCACCGACGGCGGCAAGACCTACGCGCGCATCGGCGAGACGATTCGACGCCTTCGCGAGACCCAGGGCCTCGTGATGCATCTCGACCATCACGAGATCTGGATCGATCCCGCCGATCCGGATCACATGCTGCTGGGCAACGACGGCGGCGTGTTCTCGTCGTACGACCGCGGCCAGTCGTGGCTGCACATGAACACCATTCCGGTGGGGCAGTTCTACAGCGTCGCCGTCGACATGGCCGAGCCCTACAACATCTACGGCGGCACGCAGGACGACGCGGCGCTGTACGGGCCGAGCACGTACACCGTGGACGACACGCGCAACGAGAACGAGCCGTGGAAGCACGTGTATCTCGACCAGTGGACCGGCGGCGATTCGTTCGTGACGCTGCCGGATTCGGCCGACCCGCGGTTTGTCTACTACGAGCATCAGAACGGCGACCTCCGGCGCATGGATACCCAGGGGCCGTCGATTCAAACCGGCAGTCCGTCGTCGCAGCGCATCGCGCCGCGGGCGCCCCGCGGCGAGGCGCCGTGGCGCATCGGCTGGTACATGCCGTATCTGATTTCGGTCTTCGATCCCGCGACACTCTACGCCGGCGCGAACAAGCTCGTGAAGAGCACGGACCGCGGCGTGACGTGGACGGCGGTCAGTCCCGACCTGTCCGATCCGGCCGGGGGCGATCGCGCCACCGTTCCGTACGGCACGATCACGATGATCGCGGAGTCGCCGCTGCAGCGCGGCCTCATGTATGTCGGCACCGAAGGCGGACGGGTGCATGTGACCAAAGACGTCGGCGCGCACTGGACGGAGATCGACGGCCGCTTGCCGAAGAAATGGGTCAGCCGGGTCATCGCGTCGCAGTATGCCGCCGGCACGGCCTACGTTGCGTTCACGGGCTATCGCGAGGACGACACGCGGGCCTACCTCTACCGCTCGACGGATTTCGGCGCCACGTGGACGTCGATCGCGCACAACCTTCCGGCCGAGTCGGTCAACGTCATTCGTGAGGATCCGCGCAACGCCGACGTCCTGTACGTGGGCACAGACGCGGGCGTCTACGTCTCGCTCGATCGCGGCGCCACGTGGCTGTCGCTGTCGGCGACGTTGCCGACCACGCCCGTCCACGATCTGGTCGTGCATCCGCGAGACGATGAGATCGTGATCGGCACGCACGGGCGCGGCGTGTTCGTGCTCGACGCGAGGCCGATTCAGCAGTGGCGCGGCACGGCAGGGTCAGCGGGCGGACCGCGTCTGTTCGCGCCGCATCCGGCGCTCGTCCGCATCGCGGATGAGATGGAACCGGCCGGCACGCCCGGAGCGGCGACGATCGCCTTTACCCTCGACGCCGCCGGTCCGGCAACGCTGTCGATTCGCGCGGCAAGTGGCGCCGCGACCCGGACGCTCGACGTTCAGGGCGTGCGCGGTCTCAACGTCGTTACCTGGAATCTTCTCACGGGCGCGGCTGCGAACCCGCGTCCGGCGGCGCCCGGCGAGTATCGCGTCACGCTGATCTCCGCCGGGCACACGGCGGAAGCGACGCTGAAACTCGATCGGTTCGTCCGATGGACGCGGTGACCGGCCAGTTGAATCCTGCATCGACATGGACTAGGTTCTGGTCCATGCGCACGTTCCGATTGCTCGCCGCCCTCGGCCTTGCCGTCTTCACCTCGCTCGCCACGCCGTTGGCGCAGGCGCCGGCGCCAGGGATCACCATCGATCAACTGGTGCAGATCAAGCACCCGTCCGGCCATCAGTGGACGCCGGACGGCAGCCACGTCTGGTTCACGTACGACGACGGCGGCGTTAACAACGTGTGGGCTGTGGCCGCCGATGGACGCAGTCAGCCCGTCGCGTTGACGTCGTATGCGGCCGGACAAACCGGCGCGGGCGGATTCTGGAGCCCGGATGG
>JAKALV010000009.1 GCA_021824055.1 Acidobacteriota bacterium | reverse complement strand
GATCATCTTCTCGAAGACCAGGTCGTTGGGCGCCAGCGCCACGACCGGCAGGTCCTCATCGATCAGCGCAATAGGCCCGTGTTTCATTTCGCCGGCCGGATACCCTTCGGCGTGGATGTACGAGATTTCCTTCAGCTTGAGCGCGCCTTCGAGCGCGATCGGGTAATTGATCCCGCGTCCGAGAAACAGGAAGTCGCTGCACTGAGAGAAGCGCTTCGCGACCTGCTGAATGGCGCCGTCGGTCTTCAGCGTTTGTTCCAGCAGCACGGGCAGTTGATCGAGGGCCGTCAATAACGCCAGCGCGCGCGCCGGATCCAGCGACCGCCGCGCTTGCGCCAGGTGGACGGCCAGCAGGTGCAGGGCCACCAACTGCGAGGTGAAGGCTTTCGTCGAGGCCACGCCGATCTCCGGGCCCGCATGCGTGTACACGGTGCCGTCGGACTCGCGCGTCGCCATGCTGCCAACGACATTGCAGATGGCGATGCTGCGCGCGCCGTTGCGGCGTGCCTCGCGCAGCGCGGCCAGGGTGTCGGCCGTTTCACCCGACTGCGTGATGACAATCGCGAGCGTGCGCGGGCCGGCGATCGGATCGCGGTAGCGGTACTCCGATCCGTAATCCACTTCCACCGGCACGCGCGCGAGTTCCTCGATCAGGAACTTCCCCACCAGCGCCGAGTGCCACGACGTGCCGCACGCCAGGATGATGATCCGGTCGATCTCGCGCAATGCGGCTTCATCGAGCGCCATTTCCGAGAGGAACACCTTGCCCGACTCCACCGACGCGCGTCCGAGCACGGTTTCCCGGACGGCCCACGGCTGCTCGTAGATCTCCTTGAGCATGAAGTGCTTGTAGCCGGCCTTCTCCGCCATCACGGGATCCCACGTGATGCGCTGGCTCTTGCGCGCGTGCGCGACGCCGGCCAGATCGGTGAAGGTCACGCCCGCGCGCGTCACGACGGCCATCTCGCGGTCGTCGAGAAACACCACGTTGCGCGTGTGCGCCAGGATGGCGGGAATGTCGGACGCGACGAAGTACTCACCGTCGCCGAGGCCAACGACGACCGGCGGACCGTTCCGGACGGCGACGATCGTTTCGGGATCATCAACAGACAACAGCACCAGCGCGAACAGCCCGCGCAGTTGTGCCAGCGCCCGCCGCGTGGCCGCGACCAGGCCGTCGCCGCGACTCTCCTTCTCCACCAGATGCGCCACCACTTCGGTGTCGGTTTCGGTGACGAACGCGTGGCCTTCGGCGATCAGCGCGCGCTTGAGCTCGAGGTAGTTCTCGATGATGCCGTTGTGCACGACCACAATGCGGCCGTGACAGTCCTGATGCGGATGGGCGTTTTCTTCCGTCGGGCGCCCGTGCGTGGCCCAGCGCGTATGACCGACGCCGTACTGACCGTCGACCACGCGGAGCGGCCGCACGGCCAGCAGATCCTCGAGTTTTGAGAGTTTTCCGGCGCTGCGGCGCAGGTCCAACTTGCCGTCCGTGACGAGCGCCACGCCCGCGGAATCGTAGCCGCGGTATTCGAGCCGGCGCAGGCCCTCAATCAGGATGGGCAGGACCGGCCGCGGCCCGACGTAGCCGATGATGCCGCACATCTACTCCTTGGCCTCCGGCGTCCGCGCCTTCCGCCTGGCGGCCCAGTCTTCCTTGTTGTGCTGATGGCCGCGCGCGAGCCCGAGCGCGCCGGGGGGCACGTCCTGCGTGATCGTGGACCCTGCGCCCACGTACGCCCCGGCGCCGATCGTCACCGGCGCCACCAACGCCGAATTGCTCCCGATGAACGCGCCATCGTCAATCACGGTGCGATGCTTCTTGACGCCGTCGTAGTTGCACGTGATCGTTCCGGCGCCCACGTTCACGCCATCGCCGATCATTGAATCGCCGAGATACGACAGATGGTTGGCCTTCGAACCCCGGCCAAGCACGGTCTTCTTCAGCTCGACAAAATTGCCGACGTGAGCCGACGGACCGACGACGGACTCCGGCCGGATGTGCGCGAACGGACCCAATTTGGCCTGATCGCCGACGGTGGCGTCGGTCAGCACGCAATAGTCCAGAATGATCACCTCGTCGCCGACGGCAACATTTGTCAGACGGCATCCCGCCTGAATCGTGCACCGGGCGCCAACCGACGTCCGGCCCTGCAGGCGTACGCCGGGCCCGATCGTGGTGTCGGCGCCGATCGTGACGTCTTCATCGATGTAGGTCGTGGCCGGATCCTCGAGCGTGACGCCGGACAGCATGACGGCCCGGTTGCGCCGATCGCGGACGACCCTGGCCATTTCCGCGAGCTCGATGCGGCTGTTGATGCCGCGCAGTTCGTCGGGGGTATCCACGCAGAGCGCGTCCACTTTGCGCTTTTCCTGATGGTAGAGCGCCACGAGATCGGTGAGGTAGTACTCGCCCTGCGCGTTATCCGACGCCAGCCGGTGCAACGTTTCGAAGAGCTTCGACAGGCTCAACGCGTAGATGCCGCTGTTCACCTCATAAATGGCGCGCTGCTCGGCCGAAGCGTCGCGCTCTTCCACGATGCGCGCGATCTGGCCCTTGGGATCGCGGACGATGCGGCCGTAACCGTATGGATCCGGCAACTCGGCGGTCAGCACCGTGGCCGCGGCATGCCTGGCGTGATGCGACTCGAGCAAACGCTGGAGCGTTCCCGTTGAGAGCAGCGGCACGTCCCCGTAGAGGAGCAGCAGCGTCCCCTTCTTTCCGGATAAGACGGTTTCCGTTTGGAGCAGCGCGTGCCCGGTGCCGAGTTGCGGCGACTGCTCGACGAACTGCAGGTCCGTCCATCGAGCCAGCGCGGCTTTCACATCAGTGGCGGCGTGGCCAACGACCAGCGTGGTTGACGCGGCGGCCAGCGGGCGCGCGGCATGGAGCACGTGCTCGATCAGCGTGCGGCCGGCCAGGTCGTGCAGGACCTTTGGCCGCGCGGATTTCATCCGCGTGCTCTTGCCCGCCGCCAGGATCACCACATGCAGTGGCTGCATGACTAGCGTCCTGTCTTGCGGACCGGCTTCTTTGCCGCCGCGGCCGCCGGTGGCGCCGCCGGCGAGGTTGGCGCCTCGATCAACGCGTGAAAGTCATCGCTGTCCATCAACGGATCGAACTCTTCATCCTGGCGCGCCTGCAGCCGGCACTCCGGGTTGATGCTGATGGCGTTTCTGAGGTGCGTGAGCGCGGTCTCCACTTCGCCGCGCCGGGCGGCGACAACCGCCAGCAGGTACGCCGCAAGATCCTGCGAGCGATCCTCCTTCAGGACGTCCGCCGCCAACCGGGCCGCTTCGGTGTCATCGTTGTTGTTGAGCGCGAGCGTCGCGGCCGTGAGACGTTCCTCCACATTGCCGGATCCAGCCGGACGCCGGCCGAGTTCGCGGGCGGTCAACTCGAGATAGACGCGGGCGCGATCGGTGAGAAATCCCTCCGTCGGGAACTGGTCCAGCAAAGCTTTGAATGTCGTGGACGCGGTCGTGTAGTCGTGGCGATGCAGCGCCGCCATGCCCTCTTCAAACGCCGTCACGGCTTCGGCCGCCGGCGGCTTGACCGCGGGGATGGACGGGATCGGCGGCGGGCCTGGCTTGTGCGAGTGCGCCAGAACGGCCGGGACGTGTTTCACCGGTGCCTTCGCCGGCCGGGCCTTGGCGACTGGCGATTTGGTCTTGGCCGTGGCGGCCTTGGACTTGGGCGCGGGCCTGGCAGAGGATCGAACAGGTTTCTTGACAGCCTTCTTCTTGGGCCCTTTGGCCATGGATCCCTCGAGTCTACCTATTCTGCTGTTTGACCAATATTTTGGCTTTCTTTACGGCCTTCCTAGCATCGGTCGGTGTCAGAGCCAGCTTTAGTGCGGTCAATTCTATGGCTAAATCCTCCGAAATGCCTGGAGCGGAGGCCAGAAGTGAGAAAAGTTTCAAGGCCTGAGACTGGATTTCCTCGGTCACTGCCTTCCGATCGCCTGTCTCTACTTCTGGTATGACGACGACAACAAACTCGCCAATCGGCTTAACATCCCAAGTTTTGCCTATATTTGGTGAAACAACCAATATTTCATTTAGCTTAGTTAGCTCTCTAGATACAATTATCTGTTGTTTAGCCAAATATATTTCGCAGTCAGACAACGTCCGTTCGATCCGGTGTGGAGCCTCAAAGAACACGGACGGGTGAGGCGTGGACGCCAGCCGCTTGAACCAGGTTTCTCGTTCTGTGCCCTTCGGCGGAGGGAAACCGAAGAAGCTGAACTCCGGGGCCTCGGACCCGGAGATGCTCATGGCCGCAGTGACAGCGCTCGGGCCCGGAATCGGGACCACCGCAATGCCGCTCGACCGGGCCGCTCTCACCAGCCGCGCCCCTGGATCGGCAATGCCCGGCGTTCCCGCATCGGTGACCAGCGCGATCGACTCGCCCGCCAGTATTCTGGCCACCAGGCGCGGGCTTTCGCGGACCTCATTGTGCTCGCGCAGGCTGACCATGGGCTTCCGGATCTCATAGTGCGCCAGCAGCTTGCTGGTGCGCCGCGTGTCTTCGGCTGCAATGAGGTCGACCTCGCCCAGGATGCGCTTCGCCCGAAAGGTCAGGTCCTCCAAATTGCCGATGGGGGTGGCGACGATGAAGAGCGTGCCGGGCATGTGTGAGGGATTATCTATAATGAAAGGCTGTTCCTGAGTCCTAACAATGCCACTTTACGAATATCAATGCGATTCCTGCGGTCACCGCTTCGAGCTGATCCGGAAGTTCTCGGATCCGCCCCTGGCCGTCTGCCCGGCCTGCGGCAAGGGCCCGGTGACCAAGCAGGTGTCCGCGCCCGCGATTCAGTTCAAGGGGTCGGGGTTCTACATCACCGACTACGCCAAGAAGAACTCGCCGTCCGAGACGGAAAAGCGGAAAGCGGACGCCCCGCCGGCATCCAAGACGGAGTCGACATCGGAATCCAAGTCCGAGAGCAAGGCCGAGACAAAGTCGGAGACCAAGGCCGAGTCGACATCCGCATCCAAGCCGGCGTCGACGCCGGAGTCGAAGTAGGATTCGTCCATGTTGGATCCGGCCTATGTTCGCGACCATGTTGATGAAGTGGCCCGGCGTCTCGGTGCGCGCGGTGGCGATTTCTCCGCGGACCTCGCTCTTCTGAAACAGAAGGACGGGGAGCGGCTGCAACTGCTGCAGACGGTCGAGAACCTCAAGCGCGATCAGAACGCGGCGGGGGAGTTGGTGGCGCGGGCGAAGAAGGAAGGCCGCGATGCCACGGCGATCCTTGCCGAGAACAAGGCGCGCGCCGCGCGCATCAAGGAGCTCGATGTTTCGCTGGCCGCCATTGAGACCGAGCGTGACGCGTTGCTGCTGACGTTCCCGAATCTTCCGCACGAGAGCGTGCCGGTGGGGAAGAGCGCGGCCGACAATCCCGTGGTGCGCACGTGGGGCGCGGCCCGCGCCTTCGACTTCACGCCGAAGCCGCACTGGGAGATTGGTGAGGCGCTCGGCATTCTCGATTTCGAGCGTGCCAGCCGGATGTCCGGCGCGCGGTTTTCCGTGCTCATGGGCGCGGGCGCGCGGCTCGAACGCGCGCTCATCAACTTCATGCTCGATCTGCACACGCGCGAGCATGGCTACACGGAAGTGGAGCCGCCGTTTCTGGTCAATCGCGCCGCGCTCACGGGCACGGGCAATTTGCCGAAGTTCGAGCCGGACCTGTTCAAGATCGCGGGGGAGTGGGACCTGTTTCTGATTCCCACGGCGGAAGTGCCGCTCACGAACCTGCATCGCGACGAGATTCTTGACGGCCGCCAGTTGCCGATCAGGTACACGGCGTACACCCCGTGTTTCCGCAGCGAGGCCGGCTCGTACGGCGCGGACGTGCGCGGGTTGATTCGCCAGCACCAGTTCGACAAGGTCGAGCTCGTGAAATTCGCGACGCCCGAGCAGTCGCACGCGGAGCTCGAAGGGTTGACGCGCAACGCGGAGACCGTGCTCGAGAAACTCGGGTTACCGTACCGCCGGGTATTGCTCTGCACGGGCGATATGGGCTTTGCCTCGGCGAAGACGTTCGACATCGAGGTGTGGCTGCCGAGCCAGAACACGTTCCGCGAGATCTCGTCGTGCAGCAACACGGAAGGTTTCCAGGCTCGCCGCGCGAACATCAAGTTCCGTCCGGAGGGGACAGGGAAGCCGCAACATGCGCACACGCTGAACGGTTCCGGCCTCGCGGTTGGGCGCACGTTGATCGCGATTCTCGAGAACTACCAGCAGGCGGACGGATCGGTGACGATACCGGAAGCGCTGCGGCCGTTCATGGGCGGGTTGGAGAGGATTGTTCGTTAGGTTCGTGAGGTTCGTGAGGTTCGTGAGGTTCGTGAGGTTCGTGGGGTTCGTGGGGTTCGTCGCGTAGGGCCGAGCTTCAGCTCGGCCGTTCGGGTGAGAAAGGTTCGTAGGGTTCGTAGGGTTCGGCGCCGTGAAGTGCACTTTCGCTGGAGAGATGGCCGAGTGGTTTAAGGCGGCGGTCTTGAAAACCGCTGTACGGGAAACCGTACCGGGGGTTCGAATCCCTCTCTCTCCGCCAACCTTCGCTCACGAATGCAGGTGAAGGTTGCCCGCCGAAGCGCGGAGCGCGCAGGCGGGCCAGACACTGCCGCCCGTGAGCTTCGGCTTGGCAAGCCAACCGTTCATGCTTCGGATTCGCCTCGGCCCAAAGGCCGAATCCCTCTCTCTCCGCCAATTTTGTTCAGCAGAAGTCAGCATGATCCGCAGGAATCCACTCCGTGCTCGGCACGAGCGTCGACGGATGAGTGTGGACCAAATCCGCTTACACTGGCGGCATGACGGTTCTCGATGACGTGATCGCCCGGGTGGTGCGAACAGCTGAACCCGATCGAATCGTGCTGTTCGGGTCCGCGGCGCACGGTGACTTCCGGCCTGGCAGCGACCTCGACCTGCTGGTGATTAAACGAGGCGTGACACATCGACGACACCTCGCTCAAGCGATCTATCGGGCGATGGTAGGCGTTGGCGTTCCCGTCGATGTTGTCGTGGTGACGCCCGAGGACGTCGCCGCGTACAAAGACGGCGTCGCGACCATCATTGGTCCGGCGCTTCGAGACGGTCGCGAGGTATATGCCGCCTGAGGCAGGCGGGCCCGAAATCCCGCAGGAGTGGCTTCGCCGCGCCCGCAGCAATCTGGTCCGCGCCAAGGCCGCGGGCTTGGGGCCCGACGTCTTGCTCGAGGATCTCTGTTTCGACGCCCACCGATCACCCCCACAGAGTGCTTTGTGCAGGAGTCACAATGAGATTGATGTTCTTCTGTAGATTCTCTCGCTACTGGCGGCTTTGGGCGTCCGCCGGGCTTGCGATCGTGCTCAGCGGCATCCAGCTGCCTCGGGCTCAGCAGCGATTTACTTCAACAACCGCTTTGCTTACCTTGGACGTGTCGGTTCTCGACAAGGACGGCGTTCCAGTGCCTAACTTAAGGCCCGAGGATTTCGTTGTGACTGTCGACGGCGAGACGGAACCAGTGCGGACAATGGTCTTCCTCGCGACGACCGCCGCGAGCCCCAACATACCGTTGAAAAGGGATCCGAAGACTCCTCTGCCGATAGAGACGGGCGCGGTTTCTCACGAGAGTGAGCCCGATCCGCGTCTTTTCGTCGTGATGATCGACGATTTGTCGATCGCGCCGACGGAAAGTAAGGGCCTGTTGGTTGCGGCGGAGCGTTTCATCAGCCGAGTGCCGTCCAGGGACTGGGTCGGGTTGACGACGACCAGTGGCACTACCACAGTGAATCCCTCGCTTGACAGGTCGATTGTTCTTGCGAAACTCAAGCGATCATTTGGACAAATGAACGACCCTCGCCGGGAAGGACAGGTGTTTGTAGGGTTCTCGGAAGCTCAACTGATCGATCAGGGGGCCGAAGTCCTACTGAAGAATCTAATTGTGGCCCGCTGCCGAATCCCCGACAGCATCGTCAACTCAAAGAGCGTTGAGCAGTTGGTGGCCGAATACCAGTGTGCGCATGACCTGGATCGTCGGGTCCGCGACAACGCCCGCTTCGCTCGGACAAACACACGCAACCAGTTGGATGCTTACATCAGCGTGATAAAGGCCATGGCTTTCGCGCCAGGTGTCAAGCAGCTTGTTGTGGTGACCGGAGGCGTGGCGGCAGCACCGGGACCGCCCACGGAACTCATCCGCGTGGCAAAGGCAGCAGCTGCCGCCGGTGTTCAGCTCACGATGATGATGGAGGAGCCTGATGCAACTGACATAAGCCTTCGCAATCCTCGGGATTTTGCAACAGACCAGCAGCAGATCATGCAACAAGTTGAGACTCTCGCCGAGATCAGTGGCGGCCAGTTTTACCGGGTAATTGGCCAAGGTGATCGATTTTTCGATCGGGTTCTGACGTCTGCCGCGGCTGTCTATCGCATCGGTGTCGACTTGCCGGCCAAGGTCCCCGCAACAGGTCAGTACAACATCAAGGTCGCGACAAACCGACCAGGTGTGAGGGTCCTCGCCAGCCGCTATGCTTCGCCTCCGCCAAAGCCGCTGGATCTCACAGCAGAGCAACAGGTTCAACGGGCTGTGAGAAATGGTGAACTGCTGTATGCCGTTCCAATCGAAATGAACGCAGATGTTGTCAAGATCGACGGCGGTTCTAAGTCGGCGATTCGAGTTCTGATCGATGTCCCGGCAAGCACACCAAGTCCAGTGGCTGGCGTCTTTGGAATCGTGGGATCGGATGGCCAACTGCGAAGTGGCGGACGGAATTTCACTAGAGCGCGAGAAAGCGATCCGTATCATTCGGAATTCTTGGTTCCCGTAACTGCGGGAATCTACGATCTGCGGCTGGCTATCAGAGACGGCACGGGTTCAGTAGGAGCCGTAGCGCAAAGAGTAGTTGTGAAATAGTGCCATGGGCGAGAGAGTAAACAGCTAGCCGCCTCAACGCTGACGATTTCAACATTGAAGTGGCTCCAGAAGCCGACAATTTGCCTTGACGAATGCTCCTTGCCAGCTACATCACCGGCTCAGCCCGTAGCGTGGGCGAGCGCATCCTCACAAGGCGTATTTGATCTGGTGAGCGACATTCTGAGTGACATCGCGTCGCCGGAATCCGAAAACGGCCGGCAGCAAACGAAGGCCGTGGCCAAAACCTGCGAACGGTAAATCATTGTTCTTACTGGAGTTACGAGAGAAGTAGACGAGTTCTTTGGCAATTCAGAAAGTCGATTAAGAGACTCCCACCCTCTCCGCCATCTTCTCCGTGTAATCTCATTCGCGTTGACCGCGACCTCCGGCTTCGCTCAGAGCGTGACGCGCGCGGATGCGTTTCTGCTCGACGTTTCCAAGCCGGTCCAATACCTGGCGATCGCCCTCACCATGGTCGCCATGGTGTATCAGTGCCTGCCGCACGTGCCGCGGCAGTACGTTGATTACTCGCATGTTCCACTGCTGAGCAACATCGCGCAACCGCCGGCGTTCGGCTCCGACACCGTCGCCGACATGTACGAGTCCAAGGTGATCCTGAACGATCCCGGCGACATGTACACGAAACAGAAGCTGGACCAGGCTCCGGAGGAAGCGGCCTACTGGTCCAAAGCCGCATCGGCGCCGTATCCGCCGGCGGTCCTGTGGGCCGAGGCCGGCCTGTACGCGCTCGGCCGCTGGACCGGCCTCCAGTTCTACGGCCTCATCCTGATGCTCGCGTGCGTGTTCGTGGGATGGTCCGCCCGCTACTTCCTGCAGACGCGGTGGTACCTGTTTCCGCTCCTGTACTTGAACTTCTCGTACTTCGGCTATCGCTTCGTCTACGTGCAGGACGGCTCGTATCTGGTGATGCTGGTCGTCATCATGGCGGCGCTCGTTCTGGCGCGCGCGCGAAATTCCGCCAGCCATGCGCTGATGGCGGTCGCGATCACCATGAAGCTATCGCCGCTGTACTACCTCAAGAACATTTCCGGCATGAGCCGGCGCGCGGCGCTGCTGTTCGCCGCCATCCTCCTCGCCGGTCTCGTGCTGCCGTACTTCATCTGGGACAACTACCTCTACATCTACCAGTTTCAGGAGGGCATCAAAGGCGGCCGTTCAGAACTCGCCAGCGCCATCATCATCGGAGGTCTTTTCAGCGTGCTGCTCTGGTATGTCGAGACCCGGCTCGGGTTCGACATGGAAGACCGGGTGGGTTGGGGCCTGGTGCCGGTTGCGCTGTTTCTCGCGCTGAAGATGAACGTCGCGCGGCACCTGCTGATCGTGCTCCTGGTGCCGGACAAGCGCGGCCCCCGCAACGTTGTGGCGGCGGTTGCGCTGGCGCTGCCGGTCCTGTTCCCTGCCTATGTCCGTTTTGGCTCTTCGTTGGCCATTGCCACCGTGTTGCTGTTTGGAACACTTGTCTGGTACCTCGGCAGAGTAGGCTGGAGAACGGTGATGGACGACCTTCGTCACCCCGGCCGGACCGTGCGCATGATGCTGTCCACCGCTGGCTGAGCCGATCGCCGGGCTCCAGCCTGCGGCTATACTCGAACCTCAACGCTTTCCTGGGCCTTGGCGGCCGTCCGGCTGCTGCCAGCTCTCATCGAAGCCCGTTCCTGAGGGTGCTGCGTGCTTCACGTGCTTCGCCGGCTGTGGCCATCGGCCCGGTTAGCGCCCGACAAACCATTCCGCGACGAACTTCTCAGCATTGAGCGGCTCGAAGAGCGCGCGCTGGCGATCGCCGCGAGCTTTACGGTTGATCCGCGGCGGCGCGCCCGCAATATCTTTCCGCGGTTCGAAGACAACGCGCGGGTGCTGCGCGAGAGCTATCGCACGCTGGCGCCCGATGTTCGCGCCGGCCGCTTCATTACACCCGCGGCCGAATGGCTGCTCGACAATTTCCACCTCATGGCGTCGGAAATCCGGGATGTGCGCCAGCATCTGCCGCGCACGTACTACCGGCAGCTGCCCCGGCTGGCCTCCCGCGAACACGCGGGCCAGGCGCGCATCTATGCGATGGCCGTGGAGCTCCTGCGGCACAGTGACAGCCGGCTCACCCGCCAGCAGTTGACGGTCTTCGTCAACAGCTACCAGCGCGTGGCGCCGCTCACGATCGGCGAGCTGTGGGCGTGGCCCAGCATGCTCAAGCTGGCGCTGATCGAGAACCTGCGCCGCCTCGCCGACGCGATCATCTGCGCCCGTCGCGAGCGGGTCGCGGCCGACGATCACGTGTCGCAGCTCGAACTCGCCGCCGGCGATCGCGCCCGGCCGCTGCCCCCGGCCCTCGAGCAGGCCTTCGTCGTCCAGCTCCTGCACCGGTTGCGCGAGTATGGTCCACGGCTCTCCGCCGTGCGCGTCGCGATCGATGCGCATCTGGCGTCGCAGCACACCACCGCCGAAGACATCATCCGCAGCGAGCACCAGCGCGAGGCGGCGGCGCAGGCGTCCGTGTCGAACGCGGTGAACAGCCTCCGGCTCTGTTCGACGCTGAACTGGCAGGAGTACTTCGAGTCGGTCAGTCTTGTGGAGCAGGTCCTGCAGCGCGATCCGGCCGGCGCGTACGGCCGGATGGATTTTCTGAGCCGGGATCGCCAGCGTCAGGCCGTCGAGGAACTGGCCCTGCCCACGGGCGAGGCGCAAGTGCGCGTGGCCCTGCGCGCGGTGGAAAGCGCGCGCCAGGTGGCCACGCTTCGTGATGCCTCCGACGACGCTTCGCTGAATCGCAAGGTGCATGTCGGCTATCACCTGCTGGATCAGGGCCGGCCCGGTCTCGAGGCCGACGTGGCGTATCGGCCCGGCGTTCGAAGCCGCGTGCGCCGATTCGTCTTTGCGCACCCGACGCCCTTGTACCTTGGGTCCATCGCGGCAATTGCGTTGATCCTGATCGCCGGCGCCAGCGCCTACGCGCATCACACAAACGCGTCGGCCACGGCAACGTCGACGATCCTGCTGCTGCTGTTGATTCCCTCCGTCGACATCGCGATCGCGCTGACGCAGCGTTTCACCGCGTGGGCCCTGCCGCCTCGGCGCCTGTCGCGGCTGAGCTTCAAGAACGGCGTTCCGGACGAAGCCAGAACCATGGTCATCGTGCCGACGTTGCTCACCAGCGTCGATGGTGTCGCGCACCTGCTCGAGCACCTGGAAGTGCTGGCGCTCGGCAACCTGGACCCGCGCATTCACTTCGCGATCCTGAGTGATTTCACCGACGCGGCTGCCCGAGATCTGCCGACCGACGCGCCGCTGCTGACCGCGGCGCGCGACGGCATCGAGGAACTCAACCGACGATTCGGACCCGGGCATGCCGACCGGTTCTTCCTGTTTCATCGCGAGCGCCGCTGGAATGCGCCGGAGCACGCGTGGATCGGATGGGAGCGCAAGCGCGGCAAGATCGAAGAATTCAACCGCGTGCTGCGCGGCGCCACCGACACGAGCTTCACAACCATGGTCGGCGCCTTGGGCATTCTGCCGCTGGTGCGCTACTGCATCACGCTCGATTCGGACACGCGGCTGCCGCGTGACGCCGCCAAGGAACTCATCGGCATCATCGAGCATCCGCTCAATCGGCCGTTCTTTGACGCGGCGGCCGGGCGGGTGACCGAGGGCTACGGCATTCTTCAGCCGCGCGTGAGCGTGACGATGGCCAGCGCGGCGGGGTCGTTGTTCTCGCGCACGTATGCGGGGCACACCGGCGTTGATCCATACACGACGGCCGTGTCCGACCTGTATCAGGACCTGTTCAACGAGGGCATCTACACCGGCAAGGGTCTGTACGACGTTGACGCGTTCACCGCGTCGCTCACCGGCCGCGTGCCGGAGAACGCGCTGTTGTCGCACGACCTGTTCGAGGGCCTCTACGCGCGCACCGGCCTGGTCACCGACGTTGAAGTGGTGGATGACTATCCGTCGAGCGTGCTCACCTACGCGCGTCGCCAGCACCGGTGGGTGAGAGGCGACTGGCAGATTCTCTGGTGGCTGTTTCCGTTTGTGCCGACCCGCGGCGGCGTTGAACGCAATCGTCTGCCGCTGATCGCGCGCTGGAAGATCCTCGACAATCTGCGCCGCAGCGTCATGGCGCCCGTGACGATCGCCGCGCTGCTGTTCGGCTGGACGCGGTTGCCCGGCCACGCGTCCACCTGGACGGCCATGGCGCTGGCGCCGATCGGCCTGCCGGTGTTGATGTGGCTCATGGCCACGCTCGGCGGTCCGACCGCGCGTGAAAGCTGGCGGGCATTCGTGTGGGGCGCTCTCGAGGACTTCAACACGACCGCCGCCCGCGCCTCGCTGCAACTCACGTTCCTGGCCACGCAGGCCGCCGACATGCTGCATGCGATCACGGTGACCGTGATCCGGGTTGCCGTGACGCACCGCCGGCTGCTCGAATGGGAGACGGCGGCGGCCAGCGCCGGCCGCGCGGGCACGCCGCGGCTGGGCGTGTTTGTCCGGCAAATGATCGCGAGCCCGGCGATCGCGCTGGCGTCGTTGATTGCGATCCTCGCGCTGCATACGTCTGCGTGGCTGACGGCGCTGCCGCTGCTCGCCGCCTGGGTGGCGGCGCCGTTCATCGCGTTCGTGCTCAGCCGGCCCGTCACCGTGCGAACCACCACCTTGAGCGAGGCCGATCGTGATTTCCTTCGGGGCATCGCGCTCAAGACGTGGAAGTACTTCGACGCCCTCGTTGGGCCGGACGATCACTACCTGCCGCCGGACAACATCCAGCTCGTGCCCGACACCACGGTCGCGCACCGGACATCGCCAACCAACATCGGCATGTCGCTCTTGGCCACCCTGGCCGCGCACGATCTCGGCTTCATCGCGACCGACGCGCTGATCGAGCGGATCGACGCCACCCTCACCACGGTGGAGGGGCTGGAGCGTTTCGAGGGCCATCTCTTGAACTGGTACGACACGCGCACGCTGACCCCGCTGGCGCCCGCGTACGTGTCAACGGTCGACAGTGGCAACCTCGCCGGCGCGCTGCTGACGCTGGCGTCGGCGCTGCCCGAGTTGGCGCCGCATCCGGACGCTCGTCTGTCGGCGCTCGCCGCCAGGGCCGCGGCGTTGTGCGACGCGATGGACTTCCGGTTTCTGTTCGACACGCAACGGCAACTCTTCACGATCGGCTACCGGTTGGCCGACGCGGAGAACCCGGGCCGGCAGGACCCGTCGTACTACGATCTGCTTGCGTCCGAGGCCCGGCTGGCGAGCTTCATCGCCATCGCGAAGGGCGATGTTCCACAGACACATTGGTTCCATCTCGGCCGATCGGTCACCACCGTACTGGGCGCGCCCGTCCTGCTCTCGTGGAGCGCCACGATGTTCGAGTATTTGATGCCGAACCTCATCATGCGCAGCTATCCAGACACGCTCCTCGACGAGTCGTGCCGAATGGTCGTGCGCCGCCAGATCAACTACGCCGACGCGCGCGATGTGCCCTGGGGCATCTCCGAGTCTGCCTACAACGTCATTGACCGGCACGACACGTATCAATACAAGGCGTTCGGCGTGCCGGGTCTTGGCCTGAAACGCGGACTCGGCGACGAACTCGTGGTGGCCCCCTATGCGTCGGCGCTCGCCGCCAGCATTGCGCCTGCCGAATGCGCCGCGAACCTGCGGCGCCTGGCCACGGCCGGTCTTGAAGGCGAGTACGGCCTGTTTGAATCGATCGACTACACCAAACGGGAGACCGAGGCGCCCGAGAGCGCGCCGGCCGACGACACCGCGAACGGCATCATCATCCAGACATTCTTTGCCCATCACGCCGGCATGACGCTCGTGGCGTTGTCGAACGCGCTCGACGGCGGGCGCATGGTCGCGCGCTTTCACGCGGATCGCCGCGTGCAGGCCACCGAGCTCCTGCTGCAGGAGCGGGTACCGCGTCATACCCCGACGATCGAGCCGCGGCCGCTCGACGAGATGCGGGTCATCGTTCCGGTGCCGGCGCTGCCGGTACGGCGGTTCCGATCGCCGCACACGGAGGTGCCGCACGCGCAGTTTCTGTCGAACGGCAACTACGTCTCCGTCGTGACCAATGCCGGCGGCGGCAGCAGCTTCTGCCGCGGCCTTGCGGTGACGCGATCGCGGCGGGATGCCACGTGCGATCCCGGCAGCTCGTTCGTGTATCTGCGGGACGTGCGCGACGGGTCGGTCTGGTCCGCGACGTACCATCCCACGGCCAGGGAACCCGATGACTACGTGGTCGCGTTCAGCGCCGAGAAGGCGACGTTCCGCCGGCGCGACGAGGACATCTCGACGCAACTCGAGATTGCCGTTTCCACCGAAGACGATGTCGAAGTGCGCCGGCTGCGCGTGACCAACCAGGGCTCCCGTGTTCGAGAAATCGACGTCACCAGCTACGTCGAGATCGTTCTCGGCGCTGCCGCGGCGGATCTGGCGCATCCGGCGTTCGGCAAGCTCTTCCTGCGCACCGAGTACCTGCCCGAGAGCACCGCGTTGTTGTGTCACCGGCGGCTGCGTCACGCGCTCGAACAGAGCACGTGGGCCGTGCACGTCCTCAGCCTGGAAGGCCGGCCGCAGAGCCCGGTGGAATGGGAAACCGATCGTGCGCTGTTCATCGGCCGCGGCCGCGACACGCGCTCGCCGGTTGCGCTCAATGGACAGGCGTTGTCCGGGACGACCGGCAACGTCCTGGATCCGATTCTGAGTCTTCGCCAGCGCATTCGACTGGTGCCCGGCGCGTCGGTGCGCCTGTGCTTCGCCACGGGCATCGCGCCCGATCGCGAAACGGCCGAGGCGCTCGCCCGCAAGTATCACGACCCCGCCGCCACGTCGCGAACCTTCTCGCTGGCCTTCACGCACGCGCAAAGTGGCCTGCGCCACCTGGAAATCACGAGCGACGAGGCGCTGTTGTTTGAACGTCTCGCGTCGCGCGTGCTCTACGCCGACAATTCGCTCCGGGCGGACGAGGCAACGCTGGCCGCCAACGAGCTCCCGCAGTCCGGCCTGTGGCCGCACGGAATCTCCGGCGATCTCCCGATCCTTCTCGTTCGCGTGGTGGAGGACGATGACCTGTCGCTGGTGCGGCAGGTGCTGCAGGCGCAGGAGTACTGGCGGCTGAAGGGCCTGGTCGCGGACGTCGTGATTCTCAACGAGCATCCGGTTGGCTATCTGGATGAAGTGCACGCGCAACTGACCGGCCTGCTCGACAACGGTCCATGGCGCACATCGCAGCACCGGCCTGGCGGCGCCTACCTGTTGCGCGGCGATCGCATCGGTCTGGCGGAGCGGACCGCGCTGAATGCGGTGGCGCGCGCCGTGCTGTCCGGTGATCGGGGAGAGCTGAGGGCTCAGCTCGATCGGCCCCATGCGGTTTACAGCGCCGAGCCCGCCGCGTTGTTCGCCGCCGGCGCGCCCGGCCTTCCGGCCGAGCCGTTCGTGAGCAGCGAGCCCGCGGATATTCCGGAGATGAGCCTCGCCAACGGACGCGGCGGATTCACCGACGAGGGAAAGACGTACACGATCGTGCTCAATGGCAGTGAGCAGACGCCGTTGCCGTGGGCGAACGTCATTGCCTCGCCGCATTTCGGCACCGTGGTGACCGAATCCGGCGCGGCGCATACCTGGGCGAACAACAGCCGGGAGAACCGGCTGACGCCGTTCGAGAACGATCCGGTCACGGACCGGACGCCGGAGGCCATCTTCATCCGGGACGATCAGTCCGGCGAGGCGTGGTGCCCGACGCCGGGCCCGATGGCGCGCGAGGCCTCGAGCGGTCCCATCGTGATCTCACACGGCGCCGGCGTCACCGAGTTCACGCGAACGACGCGCGGCATCCGGCACAACCTCAGCGTCTTCGTGGACGCCGAAGACCCGGTGAAGTACTCGCGCCTGACGCTGACGAACCGGTCCGGCCATCGGCGGACGCTCAGCGTGTTTGCCTACAACGATTGGATTCTTGGACCACCCAACGACGGGCAGCAGCTTCACGTCAAGACGCGATTTGATTCGGCGACCGGCGCCGTGTTCGCAGAGACGGCCTACAACGACGACTTCGCGCACCGCGTCGCGTTTGCCTGCGCGAGCGACGCGCCGCGATCGTCCACCGGCGATCGCGCGTCGTTCATCGGCCGCAATGGCTCGCTGTCGCTGCCGGCCGCGCTCGGCCGGACGTCGCTGTCGAACCGGTTCGGCGCCGGCCTCGATCCTTGCGCGGCGCTCCATGTTGTCATCACGATCGAACCGGGGGCCAGTCACACCGTCGTGTTCCTCCTGGGCCAGGGCGCGAACGAACCGGAGGCGCGGGACTTGATCGGCCGTCACGGGCGTGTTGGTGACGCGGAGGCGGCTCTGCGGAAGGTGCGGGCGCAGTGGGACCGCACGCTCGGGGCCATTCAGGTGCATACCCCCGACGATTCGTTCGATGTCCTGATGAATCGCTGGCTGCTGTACCAGAGCATCAGTTGCCGGCTGTGGGCGCGCACCGGTTATTACCAGCCGGGCGGCGCCTATGGCTTCCGCGATCAATTGCAGGACGTGATGTCGCTGCTCTTCACGAGGCCCGACCTGACGCGCGAGCACATCCTGCGCGCGGCGGGCCGGCAGTTTGTCGAAGGCGACGTTCAACACTGGTGGCACGAACCGAGCGGGCGCGGTCTGCGGTCGCGATGTTCGGACGATCTGCTGTGGCTGCCGTACGTCGTGGCCGAGTACGTTCGCGCGACGGCGGACGCGGGCATCTTTGACGAGCGGATTCCGTTTCTCGAAGCACCCGCGCTCGCGCCGGACGCCGCCGAAGCCTACGGTCAGCCCACCACGTCGTCGCAAGTGGGCACCCTGCTCGAGCATTGCGTGCGCGCGATCGAGAAGGGCATCACGTCCGGGGCGCACGGCCTGCCGCTGTTCGGCGGGGGTGACTGGAACGACGGAATGAACCTTGTCGGCGCGGCGGGCCGCGGCGAGAGCACGTGGCTCGGGTTCTTCCTGTATCAGGTGCTCGTCAGCTTTGCGCCGATCTGCCGCGCGCGCGGGGATGAGGCCAGAGCCGAGCGTTATCAGCGCGAGGCCCGCCGGATTGCCGACGCGCTCGAACTGTCGTGGGACGGCGAGTGGTACCGCCGCGGGTACTACGATAACGGTTTGCCGCTGGGTTCGTCGCAGAACGACGAATGCCGGATCGACTCGATCTCGCAATCGTGGGCCGTATTGACCGGTGCCGTGCCAGTACGATTTGCCGAGCGCGCCATGGACGCCGCGCGGGCAAGTCTCGTGGACCGCGGGTCAGAAATCGTTCTGCTGCTCACGCCGCCGTTCGATCGATCCGCGCAGGAGCCCGGATATATCAAAGGGTATCCGCCCGGCGTGCGCGAAAATGGCGGGCAGTACACGCACGCGGCCGTCTGGTTCGTGATGGCGGTGGCGCAGCTCGGCCGGGGCGACGAGGCCGTCGAGTTGTTCCACACGCTCAACCCGGTCAATCACACGCGCACACCGGGAGCCGTGGATCGATACAAGACGGAACCCTACGTGCTGGCCGGCGATGTCTATGCGCGCCAGCCCCATGGCGGCCGCGGCGGCTGGAGCTGGTACACGGGCTCGGCCGGGTGGATGTACCGCGCGGGACTTGAAAGTATTCTTGGTCTTCGACGGCGCGGCGACACGTTCTTCGTGGATCCATGCATTCCGTCCACGTGGCCGCACTATGAAATTGTCTGGAAGCATCTCGACACGCGCTATGAGATCTCGGTGTCCAACCCGGAGCGCCTCTGCCGCGGCGTGGCGTCCGTGACGGTTGACGGCGCCCCGGCCGATCCGTCAGCGATGCCGCTCCTTAACGACGGCCGCACGCACATCGTGCGCGTCGTCATGGGCAAGCGGCGGTAATGCTAGGCCGACTCGACGGAAACGATGTGTCCGGGCGTCCGGGCGGTGTTCTGCTTCCGGCAGTGCGGACAGAAGAACGCGTTGTAGATGGGATAGCTCGCCACGCCAGCCAATCCGGTGCAGGTCAGGACGATCGCACCGTGACAACTCGCGCATTGAACGGTAATTGGCGTCTTCTGCGACAACTGTTCCACATGTTCATTAGACCTGATTTCGTCCTGGTCTGCATTCTGATCGGCGCCGCCGCGCTGCGCGTGCATCATCTCGGATCTGAGAGCCTGTGGCTCGACGAGGCGTTCTCCGTTCAGCTCGCGCAGTCGCCGCTGTCGACGATCGTCTCGGAAACCTCGAAAGACGTGCACCCGCCGCTGTACTACATGGCCCTGCGTTACTGGGTGAGGCTGGCGGGAAGCTCGGAAGCCGGCGCGCGAATGCTGTCCGTGGTGTTCAGCCTGGCGGCGATCGTGGCGGTGTACCGGCTCGGGTCGCTACTCTTTGGCAAGCCGACAGGTCTTCTGGCGGCGTTCTTCGCGGGGCTGTCGCCGTTTCAGATCGAGTTCGCGCAGGAAGCGCGCATGTACGCGCTCCTGGCGCTACTGAGCGTGCTGTCGTTGTTCTTCTTCGTCAGGTTGCTGACTGAAGGCGCGCGGGTCAGGCCGTGGGTGTTCGTTGCGTACGCCGTATCCACCGCGCTGATGCTCTACACGCAGGCCTACGCGGTCTTCATCATCGCGGCCGAGGTGTTTGCGCTGGCGTCGCTGCTCATCCGCGCGTCGCCCGATTCACGCCGCGCGTTGAAGCGAGGCGCGTTCGGCCTGGGGGTGGCGGTGATCCTGTTTCTGCCCTGGTTGCCGACCCAGATGGCGCAGGTCTTTCAGGTCCAACACGGATTCTGGATTCCCGAGGGCACGCGGATGTCCCTGCCCGATACGGTGGCGCTCTATGCGGGCTCGGTTCCGCTCGCCTGGATCCTGTCCGTCTTTGCGGTAATGGGCGCCGGGGCCGGGCTGTTCGCGCGGCGCCGATCGGCGACACCCCGCGGCCTCGCGGTGTCGATCGCCGTCGGCTGGTGCCTGTGTCCGATCGTCCTGCCGTTTCTGATTTCGCAGGTCTCGTCGCCGATCTTCATGTCGAAGTACACGATCGCCGGATCGCTGGCCTTCAGCGTGCTCGCCGCGCACGGCGTGGTCGCGTCCTTCGGACGGTGGGGAGCGCTGGGTGCGGCGGTCGTGGCGGGCGTGCTGACGTGGACGCCGCTGCACGACTATTACGACACGACCCGCAAAGTGCAGTGGCGGGAGACCACCGCGGCGCTTGACCGCGCCGCCGAGCCGCAGGATCTGGTGCTGCTCAACCAGTCATTCAGCGACATTCCGTTTCGCTACTACTCGCATCGCCACGATTTGGTCGTCGTGCCATTTCTGAAGAATGTTCCGGTCGAGGATCTCACGACGCCGACGATCGACACGCTGCTCTCGGTGGCCGCGTCGGAGCACAATCGGGTCTGGCTGGTGCTGTCGAATCCGGATGCGTTGGCCCCGCTCATGGTGCGCCACTTCGAGAACAGCTATTCGGTCTCACGTCACACGGTGAAATGGGGCCTCGAAGTGTATTTGTTCGCCAAGCGGTAGAGAGAGCCGGATAAGCTGAAGGGCGTGTTTCGCTCCGCCCGAGCGTTCGAGCGTCTGGCGTGGGCCGTACTGACGTACGGCGTCCTCGTCATCATGTGGGGTGCGGTCGTGCGCGCCACCGGATCCGGCGCCGGCTGTGGCGCGCACTGGCCGCTCTGTGACGGGGACACGATCGCCATGGCGCCCCGCCTGGCCACCATCATCGAATTCGTTCACCGCTCGACCAGCGGCATCATGGTCCTGCTGACCGTGGCGCTGTTGGCGGCGGCGTTCCGCGTCTTCCCGGCGGGCCATGCGGCGCGCCGGGCCGCGGTCTGGTCAACGGTCTTCGTGCTGATCGAGGCCGCGATCGGCGCCGCCATTGTGTTGCTGCAACTCGTCGAGAACAACCACTCGGCGCTTCGCGCCGGCTACATCGCCGTGCACCTGATGAACACGCTGGTGCTGCTTGGCATGTATACCTGGGCGGCGTTCGCGTCCAAGCCACGTGCCGTCGCCTGGACGCCGGCGGACGCCGAGCGACGCGAGCCGTGGGTCCGCGCCGGCCTGGCGGTCATGCTGCTGGCGAGCGCGACCGGCGCGGTGGTCGCGCTCGGCGACACCCTGTTTCCGCAGAACGCGCTCGCGGCCGGATTTGCCGCGGACTTTGACGCCACGACTCACATCCTCACGCGGCTCCGGACCCTCCACCCGCTGCTTGCCGTGGGCATCAGTCTGTACTTCATGACCGTGATCACGCAGAGCGAGGCGCTGGATGAACCGTCGATCCAGACATCGGCGCGTCTGGCCCTATGGCTGATCCTGGCCGACATCGCGCTCGGCATTGTGAACATCCTCGCCCTCGCGCCGCTGTCACTGCAGATGGCGCACCTGCTCGTCACCAACGCGTTGTGGATCGCGCTGGTGTGGATGTGGCTGTTGATCAGGGCAGCCACGCACGACGCCGGCGAGACGCAGGGCCAAGATTCAGCTGGGCCGGGAAAGGCCGAGCTGAAGCTCGGCCCTACGTAACAACGCGCGGCCCTGCGGCTACCAGATCCTGACGCGCTCTTCCGGCTTTCGGAACATCTTGTCGCCGGGCTTCACGCCGAACGCGTCGTAGAAGGCATCGATGTTCGTCAGCGGGTCGGTGCCGCGATACATGCTCGGCGCGTGCTCGTTCGACGTGACGATGACCCGGAGGTATTCGTCGCGGTATTTCTCGCGCCAGGCCTGCGTCCAGCCCAGGAACACGCGCTGCTCGCCGGTGAAGCCGTCGATCGTGGTTGACGGCTTGCCGCCCAGGGAAATCTTGTAGGCCTTGAACGCGATCGACAGGCCGCCCAGGTCGCCGATGTTCTCGCCGAGCGTGAGCTGTCCGTTCACGTGGAGGCCCGGCAGCGGCTCGAACGCGTTGAACTGCGCCACGAGCATCTTCGCGCGCTTGTCGAACTCCGTGGCGTCGGCCTTGGTCCACCAGTCGCGCAGCTTGCCGTCGCCGTCGTAGTGGCGGCCCTGGTCGTCGAAGCCGTGGCCGATCTCGTGGCCGATCACCGCGCCGATGCCGCCGTAATTCACCGCGTCATCCGCCGTGAAGTTGAAGAACGGCGGCTGCAGGATCGCGGCGGGGAACACGATCTCGTTCTGCACGGGGTTGTAGTACGCGTTCACGGTCTGCGGCGTCATCAGCCACAGCCCGCGATCCACCGGCTTGCCGAGCTTGGCGGTCTGGAAGTCGTTCTCGAATCGATTCGCGCGCTCGGCGTTGCCGACCAGGTCGCCGGCTTTGACGTCGAGGCCGGCGTAGCTGCGGAACTTGTCCGGGTACCCGATCTTCGTGGTGAACTTGGCCAGCTTCGCGAGCGCTTCCTTCTTGGTGTCGGGCGTCATCCAATCGAGCGTCGTGATCGACTGTTTGTAGGCCTCGAGAAGATTCGCGATCATCTTCTCCATCCGCGCCTTGGCCTCGGGCGGGAAATACTTGTCCACGTAGAGCTTGCCGACCGCTTCGCCGAGCGATCCGTTGACGAGCGCCACGCCGCGCTTCCACCGCGGGCGCTGGGCCTGCTGGCCGTTCAGCGTCTTGGCGAAGAAATCGAAGTTCGCGTCGACAAACGCTTTGCTGAGCAGGCGCCCCTCGCTGATGACCACCTGCGCGCTGAGCCAGGCCTTCCACGTATCGACGGGCGTTCTGGCCGCGAGCGCGCTGAAGCTCTTGAAGAATGACGGCTGCGAGACAACCGCGTTGGGCGCCTTGTCGAGGCCCTGCACCTTCATCCACGTGGCCCAATCGAAACCCGGGTACTCGGTGTTGAACCTGGCCACGGCCACTTTGTTGTAGGTCTTGATCGCGTCGCGGCTTTCCGCCGGCGTCCACTGCGCGCGCGCAATCTCCGTCTCGAGCGCCAGAATCGCCTTGGCTTCAGCCGCGGCGTTCTTCTCGCCGATCATGCCGAGGATCTTCGCCAGGTACTCCGCGTACTTGGCGCGGATCTCGACGTACTTCGCGTCCTTGCTGAGGTAGTACTCGCGCTCGGGCAGCGACGTGCCCGCCTGCACGAACGTGACGATGTTGGCCGTGGGATCCTTGGCATCCGGCTCGATGTATTCGTTCGCCGGGCTGCCGATGCCGATCGCCGAGAGCTCGCCGGACATGCGCGCCACATCGGCCACGTTCTTGATCGCGGCAATCGCGTCAAGGTGCGGCTTGATCGGCGTCATGCCGAGCGATTCCGCCTTCGCTTCGTCCATGAAGCTGGCGTAGAGATCGCCAACCTGCTGTGACACCGACCCGGCCGGCCGATTCGGATCTTTCGCGGCGGCGTCGATCAGGTCATGCAGATTCTTTTCCGCGCCGTCCGCCAGTTGGTCGAACGCGCCATAGGCCGGCTTTTCCGCCGGGATTTCGGTCTTCGCCAGCCACGCGCCGTTCACGTACTTGTAGAAGTCGTCGCCCGGCTTGGCCGACGTGTCCATGTTGGCGACGTCGATTCCGGACCCGAGCGGGGCGGGCGGCGGGGCAGGCGGCGGCGTGGGCTGGCCGCACGCCGCGAATGTGGCGGCACACAGAGCAACGAAAGCAGCACTCGCAATCTTCTTCATATTGGATGAGATATCACGGATACCCGCGCTTCGCGAACACCTCGGCCGGCCAGCGCGAGCACTTCGAAGCGTAATTGTCCGAATTCGACCACATCGCCGACCACCGGCGGCCGCCCGAGCCGCGCGAGCACCAGGCCGCTCACGCTGTCCACATCTTCATGCTCGAGCTCGAGGTCGTAGTGCTGGCCCACTTCGTCAATGCGCGCCGTGCCGGCCACGCGCCACACGCCGGGCGCTTCTTCGACAAACGACGGCACGTCGGCCGCGTCCTCGCTGATCTCGCCAACCACTTCCTCGGCCAGATCCTCGATGCTGATCGTGCCGGCCGTGCCGCCGTGCTCGTCGATCACCAGGGCCATGTGCGCGTTGGCGCGCTGCATCACCGCCAGCACATCGTCGAGCGGCGCGGTTTCAGGCACCACGGGAATGGCCCGCACCTCGGCCGCCGTGATCGCCTCCGCGAGAATGATTCGCCGCAGCAGATCCTTCACGTGCAGCATGCCGACGATGTGATCGAGATCGCCGGCGTAGACGGGATATCGCGTGTGGAGCCGCGAGAGGAGCAGGGCGCGGATGTCGCCGGGCGTCGCGCCGACGGGAACGCCGACGACACGGACGCGCGGCACCATCACCTGGGCGGCGGTCAGGTCGCCGAACTCAAACAATTCACGCAGCAGCTGCCCGGATTCCGCGCGCAGCGCGCCACCCTCTTCGCTTTCTTCAACGATGAGCCGCAGTTCCTCCGGCGTGTGGAGTTGTTCGTCGCTTTGCGCGCTTCGACGGATGCCGAGCAGGCGCAGGCCGATCTTGCCCGTCGTGCTGAACGCCCAGACGAATGGGAACAGGCCGATCCACGACAGTCGCATCGGCCAATACAGCCAGCGCGCCGCGCGCTCGGTGTATTGCAGCGCCAGCGATTTCGGCAGCATCTCGCCGACCACGATGTGGCCGCAGGTCAGGAGGGCCACGGCCAGCACGCTCGCCACACTGTGCGCCGTGATGAAGCGGTACTCGCCCATCCACAGCAGGTGCGGCGCCAGCCGGTCGGCCAGGCCGTGTTCCCCGAACATGCCGAGCCCCAGGCTCGCCATCGTGATGCCGATCTGCGCCGTTGCGATGTAGCGGTCCTGCTCGTGCGAGGAACCCATCAGGCGGGTGAGCCGCTGCGACATCGGATCGCCTTCGCCGGCGCGGTGTTCGATCGCCGCCTTGGGCGCGCCGACCAGGGCGAATTCGGCCGCCACGTAGAACGCGTTGACCAGCAGGAACACGGCCACGATGAGCAGAAGCGCGCTCACGGTCATCGCGCCGCCTTTGGCGTCGGCGCCGGCTGGCTTGGTCCGAGCAGCGCGCCGAGCACGTCTTGAATCGTCACGAGCCCGGCCACGCGCTCGCTCGCGTCAACCACCAGTGCGAGGTGCGCGCGCTTGGCCCGCAGGACACCGATGATGCGATCGGCGGGCAGATCCACCGGCAAGCGGGGCAGCGGCCGCGCGAGTTTGTCGAGTCCGATCGGGCCCTCGCTGACGTAGCGTCGCACCAGATCCTTCACGCGAATCGCCCCAAGGATGTTGTTGGAGGAACCGCGGTACACCGGAAGCCGGCTGAACGGGCTGGCGGCGACCACGCGGACGACGTCGTCCCACGGCGTGTCCACGTTGAGCATCGTCAAGCGCTCGCGCGGGACCATCAGATCGCCGGCGGTGCGGCGGCTCAACTGCAGCGCCTTCTGCAATCGCAGTTGTTCGTCAGCTTCGAGCAGGCCGCCGTCGCGGCTCTCGACCAGGAGCAGCGCAATTTCCTGCGGCGAATGCAGGTGGCGGTGCGTGGCCGGGCCGCCGCCGAACAGGCGCAGCAGCAGCGTGGCTGTGCCGTTCAGCATCGTGATGAACGGCCGGAAGGCTCTGAGCGACCACTGCAGCGGCAGGACGGTGGCGAGCGCGACTTGCGTGGGGAACTGCAGTGCCAGCGACTTGGGAATCAGCTCGCCGATGACGACCTGGACGGCCGTGAGGCCGGCCAACACGGTGATGACGGCGGCGGAATGCGCGCCGGCGGGCGTCAGGTTGAGCGTGCGCGCCGCCCAGGGCGCCAGGGCTTCGGCCACCGTGGCCTGCGCGAAGGCGCCGAGGATCAGGCTGGACAGCGTAATGCCGATCTGGGACGCGGCCACGTAGCGGTCGAGTTGCGAGGCCTCTTCGACGAAGGGCAGCAGCCGGCGCGCCAGGGGATGGCCGTCTTCGCTGAGCCGGCGCACGCGGCTGCGCTGCACGCCGACGGCGCCGAATTCCGCGGCGACATAGAGCGCGTTGGCGGCCAGCAGGACCGCGAAGCCCACCCACACGCCTATGGTCATCCCTGCTAATGCGCCCCCTCAAGCGGTAGGATGTCACGAAACCGGAGGCACCCGATGTTCAGCGAATTCAAGGCGTTTATCGACAAGGGCAACGCGATGGATCTGGCGGTGGGCGTGATCATCGGCGCCGCGTTCGGCAAGATCGTGGATTCGCTGGTCAACGACATCATCATGCCGGTGGTGGGGCTGCTGACCGGCGGCATCGACTTCGCGCAGCGGTTCATCGCGCTGAACGGGCAGACCGGCATGGCGCTCGATGAGGCGCGCAAGCACGGCGCCGTGCTCGCGTACGGCTCGTTCATCAACACGGTGTTGAACTTCGTGATTGTGGCGTTTGCGATCTTTCTGATGGTGCGGCAGATGAACCGGCTGCGGGGGACGAAGGTCGGTTCGTAGGGTTCGTAGGGTTCGTAGGGTTCGGGGGGTTCGGGGGGTTCGGGAATGGCGGTGAGGCAGGGATTCGAACCCTGGATACAGGTTTTGGCCCGTATAACGGTTTAGCAAACCGCCGCCTTCAGCCTCTCGGCCACCTCACCGCGGGAAGCAAGGATATCAGGTCTTCAGCAGCAGCACTTGGCGGCCTTTTCCAGCGTTTTCAGCGGGACCTGGGTGACGCGGCTGAGATTCTTGCGGTCGTGTCCGGTGCCGGCGCTCGAGTGGAGCGCGGCCAGGGTCGAACGGAGGACGCCGGCCACCGCGGAATCGTCGAGGTCGGCGAGGCGGTAGTGCACCCAGAGCCCGTCGCGGCGCGTGGCGACGAGACCGGCCTTGCGCAGGTGGGCGAGGTGGCGCGACGCCGTGGATTGCGGCACGTCGAGCGCCGCGTGGATGTTGCACACGCAGATCTCGCC
>JAKALV010000008.1 GCA_021824055.1 Acidobacteriota bacterium | reverse complement strand
CCGAGGCGTTCCTGCAGAACCCGGGGGTGTGGTGGACCCTGGTGGGTGCGACGGCTCTGGTGACGCTCTGGCTGATTGGCCGGCTTGTGCTGCCGTTTTCCGCGTGGCAACCGGCCGAACCGGCGGATCCGCCGGCGGTGGTGGACGCGGCGCCGGTGCCGGTCCTGAGCAGCTCGGATGTGGCGCTCGTTCGCGCCCGCACACTTTACGCGCGCGGCCGGCTGGCGGAAGCGCTAGTGGCGCTTGATCGGGTCACGATCGACAGCGCGTTGCGTTCGGACGCGGATCAACTGCGGGTGGAAATTCAACGTTTGTTGCTGGCGGCCGACGCATCGCGTGCGCCGTCGCCTGGGAGACTGCACTGACATGCGCTGTCCAAAATGCCAGTACCTCGGCTTCGAGCCGAGTCCCCGGTGCAAGAACTGCGGCTACGACTTTTCATTCGGCACCGACGACCTGCCGTCGCTCACGTTCGTGCCTGAACCCGAGGCGATGGCGGACTTTGATTTGCAGGTGTCTGATGCATCGGCGTCGCGGGAGAGCACCGCGGTGTCGAGCCGCGGATTCGACCTGGACGATCTGCTGGCCCACGGCCGTTCGGAGCCGGCGCTGGTGATGGAGCGCGGTTCGGTGGGCGCAGCGACGGCCTCGGCGGTTGCGACGCCGCCAGCCGCCGACGTGTTGAGAATCCTTCACGAGGAGCCCGCGGCTCCGGCCGAGAACGCCGGACCGGCGACGGCCCCTCGGAGCAGGCCCGACCGCCGGCCCGCCGCGGCGCCTGTGCCGATGACGACCGAATTGCCGCTGTTCATGCAGGTGATGTCCGACGCTCCGGCCAAGACGCCCGTCAGCAATGTCCGGGCGGGCATGCCGCTGACGATTGAAGCGGCAACCGCGGCGGCGGGACCATCCGAAGGGCGGGCCCTCGAGGAAGTCGATGATCGGCCGTTGGTGCAGGTCCCGGCCGTGCCGCGTCCGCCGCTGGCGGTGCGCCGGACGACCCCCGATCCCGCGAAGCTGCGGGCGAAGTACGCGCGGGCCGCGAAGGTCGAATCCCGCACGGACGGCGACCTGCTGAGGGGAATCGACGAGGCGGAGCCGAACCAGCCGCTCGCGCGCGAGTCCCCGGCGGTTCGCTTGTCGGCGGAACCAACGCCGGGATCATTGCCGGCGGATTGGCTCCTCGGTGTAAGCGCCGGGAAACGCTTCACCGCCGCGCTCGTCGATGCGTTGCTGCTCGGCGCGATCGATGCGGCGATTGTGTGGTTCACCTTGAGCGTGTGCGGTCTCAGGCCGGCGCAGGCATATCTGCTCCCGCTGATTCCGATCCTGCTGTTCTTCCTGCTGGTGGACGGCGGCTATCTCGTCCTGTTCACCGCGGCGTGCGGCCAGACGATCGGCAAGATGGCGGCCGGCATCCGGGTGGTGGGCACGACGACCGGCGCGGTGATCAACGATCGCATCACGGTGGGCCAGGCGATCGCCCGATCTGTCGGCGCGATCGCATCCTGCGTTCCACTCGGCGCCGGCTTCTGGATGAGCCTCGTGGGCGATGGGCGGGCCCTGCACGACCGGATCGCCCACACGCGCGTCGTTCGCGCATGACGAGGATCGCGGTCTGGCTTGCAACCGCCGGCGGGCTGGGCTACGCGCCGATTGCTCCGGGCACGTTCGGGTCGGCCGCCGGCCTGGCGATCTACTGGCCCACGCGTCACTGGTCGATGCCCGCGCAACTGGGCATCATCGCGATCATCACGCTCGTCGGCACATGGGCGGCCACGCGCGCAGCGGTCCACTTCGGGAGGGAAGACCCGGGCCAGGTGGTCATTGATGAAGTGGCGGGACAACTCGTCACCCTCGCGTGGACCGGCGCGGGCATCGGCGCCATGATCGCCGCGTTTCTCACTTTTCGGATTCTGGACATCATCAAGCCGTACCCGGCGAATCGTTTTGAGCGGCTGCATGGCGGCGTCGGCATCATGGCCGACGACCTCATGGCCGGTGTGTACGGATGTCTTCTCGTGCATCTGATGATCCGCTTCGTGCCAGGCATGAACTGATGCGGCCGATCACGACGGCGAACATTCTCGCCATCGGCACCGAGTTGCTGACGCCGTACCGGACCGACACGAATTCCCTGTACCTCACCGCGCGGCTCAATGAGCTGGGCATCGACGTGATCGGGAAGCGCGCGGTGGGCGATGACGTCCGCGCGATTGAGGCGGCGCTGGCCAGCGCGCTCCAGGACGCCGACATCGTGATCACGAGCGGCGGGCTCGGTCCAACGGCCGACGACCTGACACGCGACGCGGTCGCGGCCGCGCTCGATCGGCCCCTGGCCGAGGACCCGCAGATCGTCGAGCAACTGCGCGAGCGTTTCGCAAAGCGGGCCCAGCCGATGCCCGAGATCAATCGGCGCCAGGCGATGGTGCCGCGAGGGGCGCTCGTCCTGCCGAACCGTCGCGGATCCGCGCCCGGATTGATGATCGAGCACGGAGACCACGTGGTCGTGTTGCTGCCCGGACCTCCGCGCGAGCTCGAGCCGATGTTCGAAACCGCCGTTCGCGAACGACTTGCCGCGCGCTCGTCGGGCCGGCGGCTGCGCCGGAGGGTCATCAAGATCGCGGGGCAGCCGGAGTCGACCGTGGATCACATCGCCGCGCCCATCTATCAACCACTGGCGCAACGGCCGGTGCCCATCAGCACTACGATTCTGGCCTCGCCGGGCCAGGTGGAACTGCATCTGTCCGCGCGCGGCGCGGACATGGCCGTGCTCGATGCCGAACTCGAGGACGCGGTTGAACGATTGCAGACGGCGCTGGGCGACAGCGTGTTCAGTACCGATGGCCGGGCGATTGAGGTCGTCGTTGGCGAAGCCCTGCGCATGCGGGGGCTGACGCTGGCCCTCGCCGAATCGTGCACCGGCGGGCTCGTCGCGGGACGCCTCACCGACGTGCCGGGCAGCTCGGCGTACATCGTGGGCGGCGTTGTCGCGTATGCCAACGACGTGAAGCGCGACCTGCTCGGCGTTCCGGCCGACCTCCTCGAGGCGCACGGTGCCGTAAGCGAACCGGTGGCCGCGGCCATGGCCCGCGGCGTTCGACGCGTGCTGCGGTCTGATCTCGGAGTTGCGGTCACCGGGATTGCCGGACCTGATGGCGGGACGGCGGAGAAGCCGGTGGGCACCGTGTGCTTCAGCGTTTCTGGGCCAGGCGAGCAGGTCACCACGATGACCCGGGTCGTGCCCGGCGACCGGCAGTTGATTCGCCAATGGTCCGTCATGGTCGCGCTCGACCTCGTGCGGCGCGCCCTCCGATAGAATAGGCCGCATGCGTGACGACGCCGCGCGTGCGGCGCATCGAGCGGCCGTATTGGGCGCCGGCAGTTGGGGAACGGCGCTCGCGATTCATCTGAGTGGCGCGGGCCATGATGTGGCCCTCTGGGGCCGCGATCGTTCGCTGATCGCCGAGATGTCCGCGCGGCGGTCGAATCCCACCTACCTGCCCGATCTGGCTTTTCCGGAGCAACTGACCACTGCGGCTGATCTGCCGGCGGCGTTGTCACAGGCGCGCTGCGTCGTCATCGCGGTCCCGTCGCACGGGGTGCGGGCGCTGCTGCGTCAGGCGGTGCCGCATCTGCCGCCCGGCGCGATCCTCGTCAGTGCGACGAAGGGGCTCGAGGCCGACACCATGATGAGCATGTGGCAGGTGATGGCCCAGGAATCACGTGGCCGGCATCCGGTGGTGGTGTTGTCCGGGCCGAGTTTTGCGGCAGAGGTGGCGCGGGGGCTGCCGACCGCGCTCGTAGCCGCGTCAAACGACGAGGCGGCGGTTCGCTCGGTGCAGGGTGAATTCGGGACGCGCGCGTTTCGTCTCTACGGCTCGGATGATGTCGTGGGTGTGGAAATCGGCGCGGCCCTGAAGAACGTCATTGCGATCGCCGCCGGCATGGTGCAGTCCATGGGACTCGGCCACAATGCGATGGCCGCGCTGATCACACGCGGGCTTGCGGAAATGTCGCGCCTCGCGTTCGCGATGGGCGGCCGGCGCGAAACACTGAGCGGCCTCAGCGGCCTGGGTGATCTCGTGCTGACCTGCACGGGCGGACTGAGCCGGAATCGCCACGTGGGGATGGAACTGGGACGCGGCCGCTCCCTTGAAGAGATTCTGTCGAGCATGAAGATGGTGGCTGAGGGTGTGCGGACCACGTCTGTGGCCCTGGCCCTGGCGCGGACCCACGCAATTGAGCTGCCGATCGCGGCAAAGGTGCAGGAAGTCCTCGACGGCCGGAAGAAGCCCAGAGAAGTCGTCGCCGATCTGATGGGCCGTCCGCAGAAGAGCGAGCACTAGTGTCATCGTTTTTTTCCCGGGTGCGCGCCGGTTTGGCCAAAACCGCGGCGCAGATTCGCGAACGCCTCACCGAAACCCGCGAGCCTGCCGCGGAATCACCGTCGGCCACCGTCGCCAGAGCCGCCTCGCTTCAGGAGATCGAGGACGCGCTGATCGGGGCGGATGTGGGACTGCCCGCGACCGAGCGGATTCTGTCGGCGGTCCAGCAAGCCGGCGGCGCGGGATTGCTGCGTGACCGGGTGGGCGCCGAGATCAAGGGCGTGTTTGCCGGCGCGTCGCCCGCGCCCGACTCCGGCGCTCGCCCGCGGGTGATTCTGATCGTCGGTGTCAACGGGACCGGCAAGACCACGAGCGTCGGCAAACTCGCGAATCTGTTCAAGCAGCAGGGGCAGTCGGTGCTGATCTGCGCGGCCGACACGTTTCGCGCCGCGGCGGTTGAGCAACTGGCGGTGTGGGCGGATCGCGCCGGCGTGGATGTGATTCGCGCGAAACACGGCGCGGATCCCGCGTCGGTCGTGCACGACGCGGCCGTGTCGGCCAAGGCGCGCCAGCGCGACATCCTCCTCATCGACACCGCAGGCCGCCTGCACACGCGCGCCAACCTCATGGCCGAGCTCGACAAGATTCGCCGCGTCGTGTCGCGCGAGGTGCCGGGCGCGCCGCACGAGGTGCTGCTCGTGCTCGACGCGACGGTCGGCCAGAACGGTCTGGTGCAGGCGCGCGAGTTCATGGCCGTGGGCGGCGTCAACGGCCTGATCCTGACCAAGCTCGACGGCACCGCGAAGGGCGGCGTGGCTGTGGCCATTGCCTACGAACTCAAGTTGCCCATTCGCTACATCGGCGTTGGCGAAGGCATCGACGACCTGGTGCCGTTCGACGCCGACGACTACGTCAACGCGCTCTTCGTCGACCAGTGGTAGTCCCGGCAATCGCGGCGGAAGATCGGACATTCATGGAGCGCGCGCTCTTTCTGGCGGAGCGCGGGCGCGGCACGACGTCGCCCAATCCGATGGTGGGCGCCGTCGTGGTGTCGTCCGACGGCATCGTCGTTGGGCAGGGCGCACATCGAGTTGCGGGAGGGCCGCACGCCGAGGTGATCGCGCTCGACGCGGCCGGACCGCGCGCGCGCGGCGCCACGCTCTATTGCACGCTTGAGCCGTGTTGCCATCGCGGGCGCACCCTGCCGTGTGTCGACCGCGTGGTGGAGGCCGGGATCGCGCGGGTCGTGACGGCGCTGGAGGATCCGAATCCGCGCGTGGCCGGTGGGGGTTTCGCATTCCTGCGCGCGCATGGCGTGCGGGTGGAGACCGGCGTGGAGCTTGCGGCGGCCGCGCGGCAGAACGCGGCGTTCGTCACGTGGATCGTTCGCCGGCGGCCGCATGTCACGCTGAAAGTGGCCGTGTCGCGCGACGGGTTTGCCGGTCGAGACGATGAATCGGTGAAGCTCACGGGCGGGCCGGTCGACCGCGCGATGCACCGCCAGCGCGCGGCGGTCGACGCGATCGCCGTGGGCTCAACGTCGGTTCTGGTCGATGACCCGCAACTCACCGCGCGGCTCGCGTACCGCCAGCGGCCGTTGGTGCGGGTGGTGTTCGATCGACGTGGCCGGGTGACGCCGGCGGCCAGGCTCTTCGAGACGCTCAACGATGGGCCGGTCATAATGTGTGTCGGCCAGGCTGCGGCGGGATCGGCGCGTGCGGAGGCGCTGCGCAACGCCGGCGCGACCGTGATCGCGCTGCCGGACGCCGACCCGATACCGGCGGCGTTGAGAATGCTCGCGGAACGTGACGTGCTGTCGCTCCTGGTGGAAGGCGGCCCCACGCTGCATCGCGCGGTGTGGGACGCCGGCGTGGTTGATCGCGTCCAGGTGATCGAGACCGCGGTCGCGTTGGAAAGCGGCATTCGAGCCTTCGTCCCGTCGGCCGCCGGCGCGAGCGTCACGCGGCATCGTTACGGCGCGGATGAACTGGTGGAGTGGGATGTTCACAGGACTGATTGAATCGATCGGAACCGTGGAACGCCTGGACGAGGCGCCCGCCGGACGCCGCCTTCGCGTCCGGACGGACATCTCGCGCGAACTTCAGCAAGGTGAGAGCATCGCGGTAAACGGCGTGTGCCTGACCGCCGTGGCCGCAGACGCCGCGGCTTTCGCCGCCGACGTGTCGCCGGAAACATTGCGCGTCACGACAATCGGCGCGTTGGGCATCGGCAGCCGCGTGAACCTCGAACGCTCGCTGCGGGCCGACGCGCGCTTGGGCGGCCACTTCGTGTTGGGGCACGTGGATGCGACGTCGCGGGTCACCGCGTTCGAGGCGCAGGGCGACAGCTGGTGGCTCGAGCTGGAACTGCCGGCCGCATTGGCGGCCTGGGTTGTACACAAGGGCTCGATCGCCGTGGACGGCATCAGCCTGACGGTGGCGTCGCTCAGGGGTGACCGAATGGGCATCCAGATCATTCCGTTCACGCGCGAGCACACGACGCTGGCCGATCGCAAGCCAGGCGACCGCGTTAATCTGGAAGCCGATATCATTGGGAAGTACGCGGCGCGTCTCGCCGAACTCTCTCGCGGGCCAGCGGCCCGGTAAGGTCCCGAACCATTTATGGCTGGTCGTCTGAAGCTTGCCAAAGGTACACGCCGAAAGTCGCCGTTCGCGACGATCGAGGACGGGCTGGCCGCGTTGCGCGCCGGCAAAATGATCATCGTCGTCGACGACGAGGATCGGGAGAACGAGGGCGACCTGACGATGGCCGCGTCGAAGGTGACGCCCGACGCGATCAACTTCATGGCGACGCACGGTCGCGGCCTCATCTGCCTGGCGATGACGCCCGAGCGTCTGGACGAGCTCGAGATTCCGCTTGAGCAGGCGGCGCACTCATCGCGCCGCGACACCGCGTTCAGCGTGTCGATTGACGCGCTGGCCGGCACGACGACCGGCATCTCGGCCGCGGATCGCGCGCGAACCGTCAAGGTGGCGATCAGTCCCTCGACCAGGGCGGTGGATTTGGCGCGGCCGGGGCATGTGTTTCCGCTGCGCGCGCGCAGCGGCGGCGTGCTCGTGCGCGCCGGGCATACGGAGGCGGCGGTGGATTTGGCGCGCATCGCCGGGTTGCCGCCGGCCGGCGTGATCTGCGAGATCATGAACACCGACGGCACGATGGCCCGCGTGCCCGAACTCACCAAGTTTGCGAAGAAGCACCAGCTACTCGTGATCACGATCGCCGATCTGATTCGGTATCGCATCCGCAACGAGAAGATGGTGCGCCGCGTCGCGCGCGCCGCGCTGCCCACGGATTTCGGCCCGTTCGAGATCTACGCGTACTCGAATGGACTGGACAGCGAGACGCACGTGGCGCTGGTGCGCGGCGAGATCGGCGATGGCCTCCGCTTGCTGGTACGCGTGCATTCGAAGTGCCTGACGGGCGACGTGTTTCACTCGTATCGCTGCGACTGCGGCTTGCAGCTGGATGCCGCGATGAAGCGAATTGCCGCTGAGGGGCGTGGCGTGCTCCTGTATCTGCATCAGGAGGGCCGCGGGATTGGCCTCGCCAACAAGATCCGGGCGTACGAGCTCCAGGACCAGGGCTTTGACACGGTCGAGGCCAACGAGCGCCTGGGCTTCAAGGCCGACCAGCGCGACTACGGCATCGGCGCCCAGATTCTACGTGACCTGGGGGTCAAGTCCATGCGACTGCTCACCAATAACCCTCGCAAATTCATTGGGTTGGAGGGATACGGGTTGTCGGTCGTCGAATCGGTGCCGCTCGAAGTGGCCCCCAAGAGCGAGTTCACGCGCCGCTACATGAAGACGAAGAAGGACAAGCTGGGCCACAAGCTGTCGTCGGTCTAAGCGCCTGCGTTTTGGTTGCCCGGGAGCGCGGCGTTCTGCTATCGTAAGTGTTTGCGCTTGAACCGGTTAGCGTCGCAGTGTGCTCGAATCACTAAGTAATCGCCTTCAGGGGGTCTTCAAGTCGCTCCGTGGCGAGGCTCGCCTCACCGAAGCGACGGTGGATGCCGCGTTGCGCGAGATCCGTCTCGCGCTGCTCGAGGCCGACGTCAATTTCCGTGTCGTGAAGGCGTTTGTCGACCGCGTGCGTGAGAAGGCGGTCGACCAGGAAGTGCTCCGGAGCCTGACCCCGGGCCAGCAGGTCGTGCGCATCGTGCGCGATGAGATGCTGGCGCTGTTTGGAACGGCGGCGGGCGGATTGACGCCGACGACTCGGGCGCCGCGCGTGATTCTCATGCTGGGCCTGCAGGGGTCTGGCAAGACGACCACGACGGCGAAGCTGGCGCGGTGGTTGACCAGACAGGGAAAGCATCCCCTGGTCGTGTCCACCGACGTGCGGCGGCCGGCGGCGATTGAGCAGCTCTTTGTGCTGGCGCGGCAGTTGAACGTGCGCGTGCATGAGCCGGCGGGCGAGATGAATCCAGTGACGCGCGCGGAAGGCGCGCTGGCGCTGGCGAAGAACTCGGGCTTCGACACGCTCATCGTCGACACGGCAGGCCGCCTGCACATCGATGACGAGCTGATGCAGGAGCTGGCCGCGATTCGCCGCGCGGTGGATCCAACGGATCTGCTTTACGTCGCTGACGCGATGACGGGGCAGGACGCGGTGAAGAGCGCCGGTGAGTTTCACCGGCAGATGACCGTGACGGGCGTCGTGCTCACGAAGATGGACGGCGATGCGCGCGGCGGCGCGGCGCTGTCGGTGGTGGGCGTTGTGGGCGTGCCGATCGCGTTTGTCGGCACGGGCGAGCGTCCGGAAGATCTGGAGCCGTTTCAGGCGGAACGGCTCGTGTCGCGCGTGCTCGGCATGGGCGACGTGCTCTCGCTGATCGAACGCGCGGAAGCGGCGCTCGACGATGAGAGCCGCGAGAAGCTGGCGCAGAAGAAGGACTTCAACGATTTTTCGCTGGAGGACTTCCGCGACCAGCTGCGCACGATCAAGAAGATGGGGCCGCTCGAGCAGGTGCTCGGGATGATCCCAGGGATGGGCGGGCTGAAGCAGTTGAACGAGCAGCGCGCCAATATGGACCCGAAGCAGTTGGATCGGGTGGAAGCGATCATCAACTCCATGACGCCCGGCGAACGCCGGAACCATGCGGTGTTGAACGGCAGCCGGCGTAAGCGCATCGCGCGCGGCAGCGGCACGAAGGTGGAGGACGTCAATCGCGTCCTCAAACAGTTCGTGGAGATGAGGAAGATGCTGAAGACCATGGGCGGGATGACGTCAGGACGTGGCGGACGTCAACGGCTCATGCAAATGTTGAGAGGGAGATAGGCAATGCTGGTAATTCGAATGCGTCGGGCCGGATCCAAGAAGCGCCCGTTCTCACGTGTCGTCGTCACCGAAAGCTCGTCGCCCCGCGACGGGCGGTTCGTCGAAGTGGTCGGGCACTACAACGCGCGCACGCAGCCCGAGACGCTCGTGCTCGACGGCGACCGTGTGAACTACTGGCTCAGCAAGGGCGCGCAGCCGTCCGACACGGTGCGCACGCTGATCGCTCGCAACCCGCAGGCGATGGTCAAGGCGGCCGACGTGGCGGCCGTCGAACAGGCCGCGTCGTGAGCCGCGCGCGCGACGTCGTTGACGTCGTGGCGCGCGCGCTGGCCGCGCGGCCGAATGGCGTGCAGGCGACCGAGTACGAGCGGCGCAATCAGACCGTCGTGGAACTCACGATGGCGCCCGGCGAGCTGGGGCGCGTGATCGGCCGGCAGGGCCGCACCGCGTCCGCGATCCGCTCGCTCGCGTCGGCCGCCGGTGAACTCGAAGGCTTGCGCGTCGCCGTCGACTTCCTCGACGAATAGTCGGGGGACGTTCGAGACGGGATCGTGAACGGCATGACCGCACCGGATTGGGACGCCATGGTGCTGGTCGGGCGCATCGTCAGGCCGCATGGCAATCGCGGTCAGGTGAGCGTGGCGCCCGAAACCGACTTCGCAGAGGTGCGATTCGCGCCGGGCGCGACGGTCTGGTATCGCCGGGCGGGCCGGGTGGCGCAGATTGTCGTGACCGAATGCCGGATGCATGACGGCTGGCCGATCATCGGGCTCGCCGGGGTGGAGAGCATCAACGACGCGGAGACGTTTCGCGGGTGCGAGCTCAAGGTGCCCGACGAGGCGTTGCCGAAGTTGGGCGAGGGCCAGTTCTGGTATCACGAGCTGATCGGGTGCCAGGTGGTGACAGTGTCGGGCCAGGACGTTGGTCAGGTTGTTCGAATCGATGCGGGAGCGACGGACCTGCTCGTTGTGGCGCCGGCGGGGTCGGGCGGTTCGGGTGGTTCGGATGGTTCGGGCGGTTCGGGCGGTTCCGAGATCCTGGTGCCGATGATTGACCGGATTTGCCGGCGGATCGACGTGGTTGGCCGCACGATTGAGATCGAGCCGATCGGGGGATTGCTCGATGTCAACGTGAGGAAAGAGAAGGCGCCGGAAGCGAAAGGCGGCAAGCGTCATGGTCGTTGATATCGTGACGATCTTTCCGCAGATGATTGAACCCGCGCTGGCGGAAGGTGTTGTGGGTCGTGCGCGGACGAGTGGTTTGGTGGACGTGCGCGCGCGTGATTTGCGCGACTACACCAGCGATCGGCATCGCGTGGTGGACGACATGCCGTTTGGCGGCGGGCCGGGCATGGTGATGAAGCCGGAGCCGCTGTTTCGCGCGATCGAGGAGATCTCGGCCGAGCGGGGCGCACCGACGGCGGTGATCCTGACAACGCCGCAGGGGCGCTGCTTCTCGCACGCCGAGGCGGTGCGGTTCAGCCGGATGGAACGGCTGATTGTCATCTGCGGCCGGTACGAAGGTGTCGACGAGCGCGTCGCCGAGGCGCTCGTCACCGACGAGATCTCGATCGGTGACTATGTGCTGACCGGCGGAGAGTTGGCGGCGCTCGTGGTGGTGGACGCGGTGGTGCGGCTCGTGCCCGGAGTGGTGGGCGACGACGCATCGGTGGCGGCGGATTCGTTTGCGGACGGATTGCTGGACTATCCGCACTACACGCGGCCGGCGGAGTTTCGGGGCATGAAGGTGCCGGACGTGTTGCTGTCCGGCCATCATGCGGAGATTGCGCGGTGGCGGCGCGACGAGCAGCTGCGGCGCACAAAAGCACGGCGTCCGGACTTGATCGGGCGCGCGGATTTACTAAGGAGAGAACGTCATGAAGGCGACTGATGCTTTGGAACTGACCCAGTTGGTGAAGCGGCCGGCGATGCGGTCGGGCGATACGGTGCGTGTGCACGTCAAGGTGCGCGAAGGCGACAAAGAGCGCATCCAGATGTTTGAAGGCACCGTGATCGGCATGCACCGCGGCGGCGCGAGCGCCACGTTCACCGTGCGCAAGGTCTCGTTCGGCCAGGGCGTCGAGCGCATCTTCCCGCTGCATTCGCCGACGATCGAGAAGATCGATGTGCTGCGCGGTTCGCAGGTGCGTCGCGCCAAGCTCTACTTCCTCCGCGAGCGGACGGGCAAGGGCGCGCGCATGAAGGAACAGAAGCGCCCCGTCGCGTAGTCCGGGTCAGCAATGAGCCCGAAGCCGCGCGCCACACGCACCCTCGAACGTGAGGCGCGCGGCTTCGGGTTTGTGCACGTCGCGGGCGTGGATGAAGTGGGGCGCGGCTGCCTGGCCGGGCCCGTCGTGGCCGCGGCCGTCGTGTTGCCGTCGAATCTTCGCGTCCCCGGCATCGCCGACTCGAAGGCGCTCACCGCTGATCAGCGGGAGGCGCTGTACGACCGGATCGTCGGTGCCGCGTTGGTGTGGCGCGTTGCGT
This sequence comes from Acidobacteriota bacterium, assembly GCA_021824055.1. Classification (GTDB taxonomy): domain Bacteria; phylum Acidobacteriota; class Vicinamibacteria; order Vicinamibacterales; family SCN-69-37; genus SCUN01. The sequence continues at coordinate 14,607 of JAKALV010000008.1, read as the reverse complement.
CAATCGACGCGGCGGAGATCGATCGCATCAACATCCTTCGGGCGTCGTTGCTCGCGATGCGCCTGGCCGTCGAGGCGTTGCAGCCGCTCCCCGGTTTGGTCCTCGTTGACGGCCATCTGATGATTCCCGATATCCTCATGGCGCAGCGGCCCGTGATCGGTGGCGACCGGCGGTCCACGGCCATCGCCGCGGCGTCCATTCTCGCCAAAGTGACGCGCGATCGTTGGATGGTCGAGGCGCACGCGCGCGATCCGCGCTATGGATTCGACCACCATAAAGGCTATGCCACGCCGGAACATCTTCGGGCCGTGGCCGAGTTCGGATATTCCGCGCTGCATCGGCGATCGTTCAGGCCGCCGTCGCTGTTTGATACCATCCATTCCTGAGGCCCACCATTCGTTTCTTCAGTCGACTGCTCGTCGCCGCCTATCTCATCGAAGCCGGCGTGTTGCTGGTGCTGGCGCCGTGGTCCGGCCTGTGGGAGCGCAACTACTTTGCGGCCGCGCTGCCGTGGCTCGGCGTGTGGATGGCCAGCGCCTACGTGCGTGGCGCCGTCACCGGCGTCGGGCTGGTGACCGCGCTCGGCGGCCTGCGCGATTTGGTGAGCGCGTTCATGCTGCGCCATCCGGCCGGCGGCGCCGATCGGACGCGGTGAACGTCGGACCCGCGGAAGGGTGAGCGTGACGCGCCCGCTGCTATGCCTGGTGACGAGCCGCCGTCGCGCGGCCCCGGGCGCCACGTCATTCGCCGAGGAACAGCGCGCGCTGGTCGCGCAAATTGCCGCCGCGGCGGAGGCCGGCGTGGATCTGATTCAGGTGCGGGAGCCGGATCTGGAGGCGCGCGACCTGTGCGCCCTGGTCGGCGAGTGCGTGATCGTGACGCGAGGGTCGGCGAGTCGGGTGGTGGTCAACGACCGCGCGGATGTCGCGCTGGCCTCCGGTGCCGATGGCGTGCATCTCAGGGCGAGCGGGCCGCCCGTGGAGCGCGTGCGCGCCCTCGGTCCCGGCGGATGGCTGGTCGGCCGCTCCGCGCATTCACTCGAGGAATTGGGCCTGGCGGCGACGGCCGACTACATCATTTTCGGGACCGTCTTCGCGACCGACTCCAAGCCCGGCGTGGCCGGCCAGGGCGCGGCGGCCCTGGCCGCGGCCGTCGGGTGTGTGAAGGTGCCCGTGCTGGCCATTGGCGGCCTGACCCTGGATCGGGCGGAGACCTGCGCGCGTGCCGGTGCCGCGGGTGTCGCGGCGATTTCCCTGTTTCTGCCGGGCGCGCCCGGCGCCACCCGCCTCCGCGATGTGGTGCAGGTGCTTCGCCAGCGATTCAACTCCGATTGACCTGACGCGAAGCGTCACGTACAGTACCAAGTTCGGTTACCCCCCAAGTCATGAGTGAGTTTGGTCTCCATCTCAAACAGGCGCGCGAACGCCGCGGCATCTCGTTGCGGCAGATCGCCAACGCCACGAAAATTTCCAGCGGCGCGCTCGAGGCTCTCGAGCGCGGCGACTTTTCGCGGTTGCCCGGCGGCATCTTCAGCCGGGCATTCGTGCGGGCGTACGCGATCGAAGTCGGACTCGATCCCGAGGAAACGGTGCGCCAGTACACGGAACTGGCTGATGCGTTGGCCGCTTCATCAGCGCATGTGGTGACGACCGCAGAGATCACCGACGACGATCGCATGTTCCTGGAGCGGCAACGCAAGGCGGGGGTCTGGCTGCGCGTGATTGCCGCGGTGCTCGTCGTGGCCGTGGCTGCGGCATTGGGGGCATGGCGCCTCGCGGTGCTTCGCCGCCAGTCAGTGGCCGTGCCTCCCGCCGTGACCGAGGCGCCACCCCGAGCCGCAGTGCCCGCTGAGCCCGAGGCCGCCACGCCGAACACGGCGCCGGCGAGTACGCGTTCCGTGTCGATTCAACTCGAGACAGACGCGAGCAGTTGGGTGCAGGTGACCGCCGATGGCCGCCTGGTCCTGTCGAGAAATCTGACGGCGGGCGAGTCGCAGGCGTTTGAGGCCGACCGCGAAATCACCGTGCAGTTCGGCAACGCGGGTGCCGTCAGGTGGACGGTGAATGGCCGGCCGGCCAAGCCGCTCGGGGCGTCGGGCGACGTGCGGCGCGCCAGCATTACGCCCGCCAACGCCAGCCAGTTCTGGAAGTAGCGGACCGCTAGCTGTCCTCGGTCTTGCCCTGCGCCCATTCGGAGCGCATCTGCGACAACCCGTCCATGAACACCGCCGCCTTCTGGCGGTCCTCGTCGCTGGAAATCTTCTTGAACAGATCGATGGCGCGCGCGATGTCCTTCTTCACGGTGCCACGCTTGGTGTTGAAGTAGAGTCCGCGGATTTCATCGAGGGGCGTCATTGCATCACTCCTGGGTCAAGTGTACGCCGTGCGCCTCGATCGTGAACGGCAGCAGGCGGGCGCCCCCGTCGGCGAGCGCCGCCGACACCGCGGCGTGTCGCTCCGGCGGGGTGAGACAGAACAGGCAGCCACCGCCTCCGGCCCCACAGACTTTGCCCGCGAGGGCGCCGGCATCGTGTGCGCGGGCCAGCAGCCCGTCGATCGCGGAGGTGGTCACGCCCGGCGCCAGGCGTTTGCGATTCTCCCATTCGGCCGCGAGCGCCGCGCCGGTGGCCGTCCAGTCTCCGCATTCCAGCGCGCCGCGGATCTCGCGCGCGATGGCGGCGATCCGGTCGAAGGCCGCGACCACCACGGCCTCGCCGTCGATGTGGCGCTTCATCATGTCCCAGTTGTTGATTCCCGAATTGCGGGTCGCGCCCGTATAGGCGAGCACCACGCGGGCGGCCAACGCGGCGGGATCGACCGCCAGCGGCACGCGGCGCACGCCCGTCGTGCTCAACTCGACGGCCGCGATGCCGCCATACAGGGCCGGCCGGTAGTCCTGCACGCCGGTCGGGACGTTGATGACCTGCGCCTCGACGTTCTGGGCGAGTTCCAGCCGATCGTCGTCCGTCATCGCGCGGCCCGTGAACGCGGCGAGAGCGGAGATCACCGCGATGTTGAGCGCCGACGATCCGGCAATGCCGGCGCCCACGGGTGAATCGGACCGCGTCGTCAGCGTGAGACCGCGCGCGTCGAAGTGCTTCACGAGGCGGGCCAACAGCGGCAGCGTCCCAACGCCGAGTGCCGCGGGACTTTCGGCCGCGACATGCTCGCCGGTGTCCTCCGATGCCAGCACGACGCGCCCGTCCTCCCGCGACGTGATCCCGCAGTGCGCGCGCAGGCTGATCGCGGCGTTGATGGTCACCGCAGGTTGATGAAAGAGATAGAGCGGCCAGATATCGAGCGTGCCGCCCGCCAGATCGATGCGGGTCGGCGCGGAGCAGGTGATGTGCACGCGGAGATTATAATGGCGGGGATGTCATTGCGTGAGGTGCGGCGGCATGTGGGGCGTTTGGCGATCGCGGGCTTCGCCGGTTCCTCCCTACCGCCGGAACTGCGCGAGATGGCGCGCGAGTTCGATCTCGGCGGCGTCATCTACTTCGCCCGAAACATCGTCGAGCCGGACCAGGTGCGCGAGTTGTCGCTCGACACGGCCGCGCTCAAGCAGGACTGGCCCCTGTGGATCAGCGTGGACCAGGAGGGCGGGCGGGTCGCGCGCCTGAGGCGGCCGTTTACCGAATGGCCGCCGATGATGACGCTCGGCCGGTCCGGCGACGACGAGATGACCGCGCGGTTTGCGCGGGCGCTCGCGGATGAACTGCGCGCGGTCGGCATCAACCTCGACTACGCGCCCGTCCTGGATGTGCATACGAATCCGAAGAACCCCGTGATCGGTGATCGCGCGTTGTCGGACCGCGCCGAGATCGTCGCGCGGCTGGGCGCGTTGATGATTCGCACGCTGCAGGACGCCGGCGTGGCGGCGTGCGGCAAGCATTTTCCCGGACATGGCGACACGAGTACGGACTCGCACCTTGAGTTGCCGCGGGTGGATCAGTCGCCCGACCGCCTCGCGGCCGTCGAGCTGTTGCCGTTCCGTGCGGCGGTGGCCGCCGACGTCGCCTGCATCATGACGGCGCACGTGCTGGTGCCGGCGCTCGATGACGCCCGTCCGGCGACCCTGTCGCCCGTGATCGTGGACGGTCTCTTGAAGAAGACGATGGGGTTCCAGGGGGTCGTGATCAGCGATGACCTCGGCATGAAGGCGATCAGCGAATCCAGGGGGCCCGGCGAGGCCATGGTGCTGGCGCTGCTGGCGGGCTGCGACGTCGTCCTGCTCTGTAATCAGACGCCGGACGAGCAGTTTGCGGCGCTCGAGACGGTGGTGAAGGCCGTTGAGTCCGGGCGGATCCCGATGACGCGGATTGAGGACGCCCTCGCGCGGCAGGAGCGCGTGAAGCATCAATTCCTCGGAACGGCGCGCGCCCGGGGCGACGCGCCGATGTCCCGTATTGGCTGCGAGGAACACCAGACGCTGGCCGCGGCGATGTCCAAATGGGCGTGATGCAGCGCACCGCGGGCGGCTGGATCAAGATCCGTCCCGTTCGCCCCGGCGCGACGATCGCGCTCGTGGCGCCCGCCAGCCCGTTCCCGCGCGAGGAGTTTGACCGCGGCGTGGCCGAATTGCAGCGGCTGGGCTTTGTTGCCTGGTGGGACGACCGCGTGTTCGAGACGCATGGCTTTGTCGCCGGCACGCCGGCGGTTCGGGCGGCGTCGATGCGCGACGCGCTCCGCAATCCCAAGGTGGACGCCATCATGGCCGTGCGCGGCGGATACGGCAGCGCGCAGATTCTTCCGCTGGTCGATCCGCCGGAGTGGTCGTCGCGGCGCACCGCGTTCATCGGCTACAGCGATGTCACGTCGCTCCATACGGTCATCAATCAAGCTGCGGGGCTCGTGTCGATCCATGGGCCGATGCTCGATCGGCGTCTTTCCAGCGGGCCCGAGGCATACGATCCGTCATCGCTGCTCACGGCGTTGCTGGATCATCCCGTCGGTGAAGTGTCGGGGCCGGATGTGGCCGTGCTGCGCATGGGCGGGGAGGTGAGCGGGCCGCTGCTGGGCGGGACGCTGACCCAACTGGTGGCCTCGCTCGGCACGCCGTTCGCGTTTGACCCGCCGGCCGGGCACATTCTCTTTCTTGACGAAGTGGGCGAGCGGCCGTACCGCCTCGATCGCATGCTGACGCAGCTGAAGTTCGCGGGTGTCCTTGCGCGTGCCGCCGCCGTGGTCCTGAATGCCCTGCCGAGATGCGATGAGCCGGGCGGTGCGCCGACGGCCCGCGACACGGTGCGCGCGGCGCTCGAGGGGTTTCCCGGCCCCGTTCTGTTCGGTATGCCGTCCGGGCATGCAGACGGCGAGGCCGTCACGCTGCCCTTTGGCGTTCGAACGCGCGTCCTGACCGGCGCGCGTCCCGGACTGATTGTCGAGGAGGCGGCGGCCGGTGAGTAAGCGCATTCATTTCATCGGTATCTGCGGAACGGCCATGGCCACTTTGGCCGCGATGCTCAAGCGGCGCGGACACGACGTGCAGGGGTCGGACCACGGCGTGTATCCGCCGATGAGCGATTTCCTGGCGCGTGAACAGATCCGCGTGTTCGACGGGTACCGCGAAGAACAGATCAGCGGAGAGCTGGATCTGGTGGTGGTTGGCAACGCGATCTCCCGCGGGAACCCGGAACTCGAAGCGGTCCTTGACCGCAAGACCAGGTATGTTTCCCTGCCCGAAGCTATTCGCGATGAGTTTCTCTGGAACGCGCGCTCGATCGTCATCGCCGGTACGCACGGCAAGACGTCCACGACGGCGCTCACGGCCTGGCTGCTCACGGCTGCGGGCCGGGATCCCAGCCTCCTGGTGGGCGGCATAGCCCTGAATTTCGACGGCAGCTACCGGATGGGCGGCGGCCGCGATTTCGTCATCGAAGGGGACGAGTACGACAGCGCGTTCTTTGACAAGACCGCGAAGTTCCTCAAGTACCTGCCCGACATCGCGGTGATCGGCAATCTGGAGTACGACCACGCGGACATCTACCCGGACATGGAGTCGCTGCGCCTGGCGTTCCGGCGCTTCGTGAACCTGTTGCCGCGCAACGGCCGCTTGATCGTTGGCGCCGACAGCGCCGAAGCGATGCGGCTGGTATCCGGGGCACGGTGTGACGTCGAGACGTTTGGTTTGAGCGACGCCGCACACTGGCGCGCGGACGAAATCCGCGCGGCGCCCACGGGGACGACGTTCCAGGTGAGACACCACGAGGAGCCGCTGGGGCACATGACGGTGCCGCTCTTCGGTGAGCACAATGTGCGAAATGCTCTCGCGGCGCTGGCCGTCGGCCATGCCGCCGGTCTCGACGTGGCCGCGATGCGGGAAGGACTGGCGGGGTTCCGCGGCGTCAAGCGGCGTCTCGAATTGCGCGGGATCGAGCGTGGCGTGTCGGTGTACGACGACTTCGCGCATCATCCCACGGCGATTCTCGAGACGGTGCGCGCCATCAAGTCTGCGGATCCCGCGCGCCGGGTGTGGGCGGTCTTTGAGCCGCGATCGGCCACCGCCTGCCGCAAGGTGTTCCAGGCAGACTTCGCGAATGCCTTCGCCGAGTCGGGCGCCGACGAGGTCATTCTCGCCGCCGTGTTTCGTGCGACGCTGCCCGAGGCCGAGCGCCTGTCGGTGGATGAGATCGTCGAAGACCTCCGGGATCGCGGCCGGCACGCGCGCGCGCTGCCTGACGTCGATGCGATCGTGACCGCGGTCGCGACCGAAGCCCAACCCGGCGACGTCGTGCTGCTCATGTCGAACGGCGGATTTGGCGGCATTCACGACAAGCTGCTCCGCCGGCTCGGAGGCTGATCGATGGCGAGCCACTCGGGTCTGGCTGCGGCGCTGGCCGCCATCGTGGGGCCGGCGCGCGTCGGCACCGGGGTCACACTGGCGCCGTTCACGACGTTTCGCGTCGGCGGACCGGCTGACTATTTCGTTGAGGTCCGGTCGGTTGAGGAGCTGCGCGCGGTGTTGGACGCCGCCAGAGCGGCCGGCGCCCCCGTGACGCCGCTCGGCGGCGGATCGAATGTGCTGATCGCGGACGCCGGCGTGCGCGGTGTGGTCGTTCGCCTGCGGCTCATGGATCTGGCACAGCCGGCATCGAAGGTCGTCCGCGCGAGCGCGGGCGTGACGATGAATGGGCTCGTGCGATGGACGATCGGGCGCGGGTTGGCCGGGCTCGAGGCATGGGCGGGCACGCCCGGCACCGTCGGTGGCGCGATCTGCGGCAACGCGCACTACGGCGGCCGCAACATCGGAGAGCTGGTGACGCGCGCGCAGTTGATGACCCGCGCAGGTGATGTCGCCGAGGTGACTGGTGAGGCCATGGAGTTTGCCTACGACCGCAGCCGGCTGCAGCGGACGCGCGAGCTGCTGGTGTGGGCGGAGTTTCGGGCTGCGCCCGGCGTGCCGGATGCGCTGCGCGCGGTGGCGCGCGCGTCGCTGGCCCATCGAAAGCGAACGCAGCCGTTGGATGTGCCGAGCGCAGGATGTGTGTTTCAGAATCCGGATCCGGCGCGGGATCGAGTGCCGGCCGGTCTGCCCGCATCCGCGGGCGCGTTGGTCGATCGCGCCGGACTGAAAGGTCACCGCATCGGTGGCGCCACGATTTCAGCCGCGCATGGCAACTTCATTGTGAACGACGGACAGGCGACGGCGGCGGATATCCGCATCCTGATCGAGACCGCGCGTCGTGCGGTGCGGGATCGGTTCGGCGTGGAACTGCGCGACGAAGTGGTGAGGATCGGAGAGTTCTAGCGATGGCGGACCTGGTGATTCGTGGCGGACGCCGGCTGTCGGGCCGCGTCGAAGTTGCAGGCAACAAGAATGCGGCGCTGCCGCTGCTGGCCGCCTGCCTGCTGACCGATCAAACCTGCGAGATCCGCAACGTGCCGCGCATCCGCGACGTGGGCGTGATGATCCGGTTGCTGCAGAGCCTCGGCGCGACGGTGGACGGCGAGGGGACGTCCGTATTGCGCGTCACCTGCCGGTCGATCACCACGGAAGAACCGGATCCGGCGCTGGTCGGCCGCCTCCGCGGGTCCGTGCTCCTGCTGGGCTCGCTACTCGGCCGCACCGGCCGCGCCCGGCTGGCGCCCCCCGGTGGGGATTTTGCGGCGCGACGCTCGATCAGCACGCATCTGCAGGCGTTGAGCGCGCTCGGCGCCACGGTGACGGCCGGCGACGCCGGACACTTTCTTGAGGCGCCGCGTGGGCTCCGCGGCGCGTCGATGTACCTGCTCGAAGCGTCGGTCACCGGCACGGAGACGGCGCTGCTCGCGGCCGCCCGCGCCACCGGGCCGACACAGATCCGTCACGCGGCGTGCGAGCCGCACGTGGCCGAGCTGTGCGAGCTGCTGGCGAAGATGGGCGTGGAGATCGACGGCATCGGTACGTCGACGCTGACGCTGCGCCCGCCCAAAGCGCTTGGCGGCGCCACCCACACCTTGCGCGGCGATTACATTGAGGCGGCCAGCTGGGGCGTGGTCGCGGCGGTGACCGGTGGTGACATCGAGGTGCTCGGCGCGATGGCCGTCGATCTGGAGCCGATCACCGCGGTCCTCGGTCAGATGGGGCTCGACTTCGATCTATCCGACGGCCGGTTTGCCGTGCGCCCGTCCGATCTGCACGCCGTGCGCCGGCTCACCACGAATCTCTGGCCCGGGTTTCCGAGCGACATCGTGAGCCTGGTCACCGTGCTGGGCACGCAGGCTGACGGCAAGACCCTGGTGCACGACTGGCTGTACGAGCTGCGGCTCTTTGCCCTGGAGCAACTGAGCGCGATGCACGCTGACCTGTTTCTGTGCGACCCGCATCGCATCATCATCACGGGCAAGACGCCGCTGCGAGGCCGCACGCTCGACAGTCGCGACATTCGATCGGGGATGGCGCTCGTGGCGGCGGCGTTGGCGGCCGACGGTCAGAGCCGCGTGCTGGAAATCGAGACCGTCGAGCGCGGCTATGCGAACCTCGTGGAGCGGCTGACCGCGCTCGGCGCGGACGTCGAGCGCGTCGAGCACAATTAGGAACGCTCCAGCTGGGCCGGGAACGGCCGAGCTGAAGCTCGGCCCTACTTCTTGATGATCAGCGGCGACAGCGGCAGTCCGGTCTTCGGCGTGCCGGCGCCGGCGGGGTCTCGCGGCGCGGGGCCGAGCGGCGGCAGGTCAAACCCGTCCCCGGGACCAGCGGCCGACGTGTCGCGCGCCACCTTCAACGGGATCAAGTCGGCGTCGGCCAGATCGAGCACGCGCACGATATGCGGCGTCAGCGTCAGCACGATGTCTGTTTCCTGACGCTCCTTGTGATTCTTGGCGAAGAAACGTCCAATCACCGGAAGGTCGCTGAGGCCCGGGATGCCGTCGAGCGACGTGCGCTCGTCGTCACGAATCAGGCCGGCGAGAATGTTCGTCTCGCCGTCCTTCAGGCGGATCTGCGTGGAGATCTGTCGGCTCGCAAATGTCGGCAGGCCGCTGTAGCCGCTGCCGGACACGCTGCTCAGTTCCACTTTCAGCGTCAGCGTCACGTCATCGTTCGGGTGCGTGCGCGGCGTGATGTCGATGTTCACGCCGATGGGCCGGTAGGTGTAGCTGGTCACGGGTTGTTGACCGACGCCGCCGGTCGCAATCGGCTGAAACGTCGTTGACGGCACCGGTACCTCCTCGCCGAACTTGGCCGTTGCGGCAACGCCTTCGAGCGCGCGCAGATGCGGATTGGCCAGCGTGCGAGTGTTGGCGTCCGTCTTGAGCAGCCGGTAGTAAAGAGTCGGGAAACCGCTGACGAGCGCGTCGGCCTGCGTGAGATTGCGCAGGCTCTGGAGCGTGAGCTGGCTGCTGTTGGCGTCGACGCTGCCGTTCAGGCCGCTTGCGCCCGGGGAGGCCACCTGCAGGCCGTACTCCCGCAACCGGGATCGATCCACCTCAAGGATTTCGACGTCGATGACCACTTCCGGCCGCGCCTTGTCGATCGCCGTCAGCAAGCGCTGGACGGCCTGCAGGCGCTCGGGCGTGTCGCGGATCACGATCGAGCTGGTGCCGGTCATCGGCGACACCGCCCGCGCATCCGCCACCACGCGCAGCATGTCGATCGTTTCCTTGATGTCGGCGTTGCCCACGTAGAACGTCTGGATCATCTCCTCGGCGTACTCGCGGCGCTTCGCCGGATTGTCGGGAATCACGGTGATCGTGCGGGGCGCCGTCACCTTGTAGAAGGTCCCGGTGCTCTGCGCCACCGCGTCGAGCGCCTCTCTGACCGTCAGGTTCTTGAGACTGAGCGGAGCGGGCACGTCCCGAAACGACTGGTCGAAAATCAGGTTGAGGTTGGCGAGGGTGGCGATCAGCTGAAAGGCCTGGCGGCTCGTGGCATCGCGCCCGAGCGTGATCGACGTCGGGAGTCGCGTCTCGGGGACGTTCATGCTGGGCGGCACCGCGTTTCGCGTGCGGGCGAGGACGGCTTCGAGAGACGTCTGGCCGTTCTGTTCGACGGCCAGCTGATTGCGCAGGGCCGTCCGCGTCGTGCGCAGCACGCGCTCGACGTCGCCGTTCCCGGGGTTCAGTTCCGACGCCAGCTGCAGCTCCACCGACGCGTCCTCGTACTTGCCCGCGGCCACAAGGCGCTGGCCGCGCTGGAAGTGCGCCTCGGACGCACGCAGTTTGGCGCGCTCCAGTCCGAGCTGCGCGTCGCGATTGCCCGGCTTGTCGCGGAGTGTCTTCGTGTACTCGGCTACGGCCACGTCGTAGTCGTGCAGCTGCTCGGCGCGCTGGGCCTGGTGCAGGGGACTCGTCGTGGCGCAGCCGGCCGACAGGGCCGCCGCAACGGCGCCGCAGACCGCCAGCCGGAATCCTGAGGTGCGCGTGCTAGCGAATGACATCGACGCCTTTCGGGGGAGTAAACAGGAACTCGCGGTCTGCGAGTGACACGTTCTCCCGCAGGTGCTCGAATCGGAACGTCGACACGCCGCCGTCGGCATCGACCGTCTCCATCGTGACGAGCTTCAATGTGCGCGGATCGACGCCGAGGGTGAGTTGCGTGAATTCCGTTTGCGGGACCGTGGGCGTGAGCTGGACCCGCCACTCGGCGGCCGACGACGGCGGCGGGGCCGTCGCGCGGAAGTCGCGGAGCAGATCGCCCTTGCCCGCCAGGAACAGAGCGGCGGTCGATACCGTGTCGCCGGCGGGGATGTCGCTGACGTAACAGGTCCGGTCGGCCTTGATGTACGAGTAGAGCATGCGGCCGTCGGCGACAAATTCCTTTTGATCCGGCGGACCGTACGTCCAGCGCATCCGCCCGGGCTTCTTGATCTTCACATTGCCGCGCTCGACCGTCGTCTGCGGGAGCAGGCCGCCCTTGAAGGTGTGCGTGAAGTCGGCGGTGAAGGACTTCACGGAGTCGTAGTGGTGCTGGATGAGGCTCGCCAGAGCCGTCGGGGCAGGCGTCGCCTGGGGCGCCGCGGCCGCCACGGTGGCGCCGATCACCACAACACCTGCCGCCAGAAGCCATCGCATCGGTACCGCCATCTTACCGTTAGACCTCCCGGGCGGTAAGATTGGCTTCCATGAGCGACCCAAACGCGGTATTGGCCCTCCAGAACGCGTGGAACGGCGTGGTGGCAGCCTCGGCGGACGTCGAGAAGATGGCCGCCAGTGTGGCGGCGCTGCCCGAGTCGACCCCGGTTGAGGCGTTGGATCTGGACACCTACCGCCGCATGACGATGGCGCAGGCGTCGGCGGTGATGGCGCTCCAGGGACTGGTCGAGGAGCTCCAGCGCAAGCGCGAGGCCGGCAAGCAGGCCTAGCGGCCGCGCGATGATCCCGTGAAACCGCGGTGGATGGCGGCGTCAGCCGCATTTCTTTTCGCAGTGGCCGCGTTGTCGGCGATGGGCAGTTCGCTGGACGACCCATACATTTTCTCGCGCTATGCCAGGAACCTGCTGGCGCACGGGGACATTCTCTGGAATGCCGGTGAGCCGCGGATCGAGGGGTTCACGAGCTGGGCATGGCTCGGCGTTCACGCCATCGGGCTGAGGCTGGGCTGGCATCCAGTTGGGTTCGCGCGCCTTGTTGGAATTCTCCTTGGAAGCGTCTATGCGGCCGTCTTCGTCGCCGCGCTCAGGCGGCGGGTCGGCGTGTGGCCGACCGTGGCCTTTGGTCTCATGGGGGCCTTGGCGCCGGATCTCTGGTTCTACGCGGCCAGCGGCATGGACACGATGCTCTGGACGCTGTCCGCGTGGATCTGGCTCGTCTGGTTTGCGAGGCGGCCCGAACTCTCCGTCGGACACGTCGTTTCGGCAGGAGCTCTGCTTCTGGTGCGGCCGGAGGCGATGCTCTTGCTCGCGCTCTGCGTCGCGCGAGCCGCGTTGCAGGTGTGGACCCGGCGGACATCTGTCCGCGAGGCGGTGTGGCCGCTCCTGGTTGGCGGGCTCATGCCGGCCGCGTTCTTCGCGGCGCGTTACGCGCTCTTCGGGCAACTGCTTGCGAACTCGGTCGAAGCGAAGCACCTTGGAGGCAACATCGTCCCGAGGATGCTGAGCGGGCTGGCGTACGCGGCCGGCGAGGGGCAGGTGTACCTGCTCCCCGCGGCCGTCGTCGCGGCGATGGTTGTGGCGGCGGGAAGCCGCGTGGCGAGCCTGACCGACGTGCTCGCGTCGGCGCCGTCACGCTTGTTCGCGGCGATGTGTGCGTTTTCGGTGCTGACGGTCGCGATGATTGTCGCCGTCGGTGGCGATGATGTCTCGGCATTTCCGCTCGCGCGGCTCCTCGTGCCGATCCTGGGCCCGGTGGCCTATTGTTTGGCCGCGGCCCTGGATGCGATGGCGATCAGCGCCGCGCGGCGCCGCGCGGCCTCCGTGCTGCTGGCGGTGCTCTTCGTCGTCCTGTTTCTGCCGCGGGCGCGTGTGGTGATCAAGCTGTCCGCCGCGGCGACCAACATGACGTCGGTCGGCGGAATGATTGACTCGATCCGTGCCCGGGCGTTCCCACCGCCGTCCGGGGCCTCGGTCTTCTTTCTCCGCGCGACGCCTCCGGATGCGGTCATCGCCATTCCATGGGCCGGGCGCATTCCGTATGAGACGGGACTCCGGGTCATCGATCTGAATGGGCTGAACGATCGGCACATCGCGTCGATGGCGCCTCCACAGCGCGGCACCGACGTGAAGTACGACACCGCGTATATTTTCGGCCGTCGCCCATATTTCATCTGCGAGGCGGTGTCGATGCGAGCCCCGACCAGCCAGATCGTCAGGATGAGTTCGCAGGAGCTCTACGCCGCGGGCGCCTGGAAAGTTGGGCAACGCGCCCTCCTCCATGATCCCCGGCTCGCGGCCGAATATGAGCTGGATTCCGGGGCATCCGAATCGACCGGCGGCACCTGCTTTCGTCGGAAGACGGCGGAGTAGACCGGCGGCCAGGTTCGATCCGGCAGCTGCGCTGTGGGCAGGTGTGCGGGGGAAATATGGTGGACGACGCGAGGCTCGAACTCGCGACCTCTACGATGCGAACGTAGCGCTCTCCCAGCTGAGCTAGTCGCCCACTCTTGAAGAAGAAAGTCTAACACGCGGCATTTCACTGAAGCAATGCGCCGGAATGCCGATGCTAGACTCGACAGATGACTCAGAACGTCAAACGCATCGGTGTGCTGACGGGCGGGGGGGATGCCCCCGGACTGAACGCCGTCATTCGCGCCGTTGTCAAGAGCGCGACCAACGAGGGCATTGAGTGTGTCGGTCTTGAAGACAGTTTCGATGGGCTGATCTATCCGGAGCGCTCGCGGGTGCTGACGCCACGGGATGTCACCGGCATTCTGCGTCTCGGCGGCACGATCCTCGGCACCACCAACCGCGGAAACCCATTTGCCTATCCCGTCACGACGGCCGAGGGCACGGCCGACTACTCCGTGCGGTGCGTGGAGAACTTTCACAAGATGGGGCTCGACGCGCTCGTCGTCATCGGGGGCGACGGCACGCTGGGCATCGCCTACGAGTTGCACAAGCGCGGCGTGCCGATGGTGGGTGTTCCCAAGACCATTGACAACGACATCGTCGAGACGACGATGACATTCGGATTCGACACGGCCGTGTCGTTTGCGACCGAGGCGATCGACCGCCTGCACACCACGGCCGAGGCGCATCATCGCGTGATGGTAGTGGAAGTGATGGGCCGCTACGCCGGATGGATTGCGCTGTATTCCGGTATCGCCGGCGGCGCGGACGTCATCCTGATTCCGGAAATCCCGTTCGACGTGCACAAGGTCGTGGATCGGATTCGCGAGCGTGACAAGTGGAGCGCCCGCTTCAGCATCGTCGTCGTCGCCGAAGGCGCGCAACCGACCGGCGGCGAGCGGGAAGTCGCGATGGCGGCGACGGCCGGCCGGCTCGAGCGGCTCGGTGGCATTGGCGCCAAGGTGTCGCACGACATCGAGCGTCTATCGGGCAAGGAGAGCCGCCACGTGGTGCTGGGCCATCTGCAGCGCGGCGGTTCGCCCACGAGCTACGACCGGGTACTGGCCACGCGTTTCGGCGCGTTCGCGGTTGAGCTGCTGCAGCGCGGCGAGTCGGGCGTGATGGTCGCCCTCAGATCACCGGACATCATCGCGGTGCCCATCGAGCGCATCGTCAGCGGCACACGC
>JAKALV010000212.1 GCA_021824055.1 Acidobacteriota bacterium | reverse complement strand
GGACTGGAAACTGCGCACCATCAGCCCGGCGCCCACGAGCAGCACCAGCGCCACGGCCACCTGCGAAACGACGAGCGCGTTGCGGACCCGGTGGCGTCCGCGGCCGCTGTCGGCGCCGCGTCCGCTTTTGCCAGCCCGGCCGCTCAGATGACAAGGGCAGTCCGGCACTGAAGCAGCGGGGCAGTGATCTTCATTTCCTCACTGCCTCACTGCCTCACTGCCTCATTGCCTCATTTGTTACTGAGGTGGGAACTTGGACGCGTAGAACTTCAGACCGGTGCGCTTCGTGGCCATCTGGAGCAGCTGCGGCGGCGCGCCGGCCGGGCGCGAATATTGCAGTTCGTACTGCGCGTTCAGGATGTCGCCGTAGCCCTTGAGGATGTTGACCAGGGCCGACTGGCCAACAATGACGTCGCGCTTGCCGCCGGTCTTGTCGGCGAATGCCTCGAGCACCGGGCCGCGCGACGAGTTGCTCAGACTGCCCTTTTGGAGTGAGACCGAAAACAGCATCGGGCGGTCCTTGGCCATCTCCTTCATGATGTTCTTCTCGGGTTCGCGGCTTTGTTCGTCGCTCGGCTCCATGTTGACGGCAACGATCGCGCGGCGCGCGTTCGGCCGCTTGCCGAGTTCCTTCGAGCTCTCCATGATCGCTTCCAGCAGCACGGACGGCGCGTTGGGCTTCGAAACCAGCCTGTTCACACCCTTCTCGAGGTCGTCGCCGGACGACGTGAAGTTGGTAATCATGATCGACGCCTGGCCGAATTCCATCAGCGCGAGCTCGTTCTTGGGGTTGGCCGCGAGCATCTGTTTGGCGAACGCGCTGAAGGCGTCGCGGATGTCGCGAATGACCTCGCCCGCCGCAGTTCCGCTCGTCGCACCGACGGCGGCGGAGGTGTCCGCCAGCATCACGATCGAGAGCGGCGAGGTCGCGCGCTTCGCGCTGATGGCGGGACGGATCTTGCCGTCTTCCGCCACGGCGAGCTCGCTCGCGTCGAAGTCGGTCACGGCCTTGCCCTCTTTGTCCAGCGCGGTAAAAAAGACGGTCTTGGTGAAACCCTCCTGCGCGTGGGCGGCCACGCGGGGCACCAATGCGAGCACGAGTGCCACGGGCATGAGCAACATCGAATAGCGAAGCATGCGATTCATCAGGTCAACTCCCACTGGGAAGTCTAGCGCAGGACGGCCACAAGCTGCTGCGCCATGGGGTCGCCGGGATCGAGCGCGAGCGCGGCGGCGAGATGTTGCCGGGCATCGTCCATGCGGCCGAGCTTGGCTTCAGAGTAGGCGAGGTGCGAGAAGGACGCGGCGTTGCGCGGATCGAGCCGCACGGCCTCGGACAGTTCACGGGACGCGTCCTCGAATCGGCCGAGGACGAGCAAATTCAACCCATACTGCTGGCGAGCATCCGGCCGGTTCGGGTCCATGTGCACCGCGTGACGGAAGAACGGTTCGCCGACGTCCGGCGCACGCACTTCCGCCGCGAGACGGCCGACGAGCAGCCAGTCGTCCTGTGTCGACTCATCGCCCATGGCGATCCGGGGAATGATGCTCGCGGCGCCCGTCAGATCGCCCGTCTTCTCGAGCGCCACCGCGAGGTGGTACCCGGCCATCGGCAGCGCGGCGCCTCCATCGAAGCCGCGCCGCAGATGGGGCAGCGCGTCGGCGGGCCGATCCACGCCGAGCAGGGCTTCGCCGAGCGCGTACTGAATCTCTGGTTGGTCGGGATCGAGTTCCGCCGCCTGGCTGAGATGCCCTAGCGCGCGCGCAGGTTGTTTGTTGAGCAGCAACTGCATGCCGACACCGTCGTGCGCCATTCCGCGCCGCGGCGCCGTGGCTTCGAGGCGCTCCACCCACGCGTCCGATTCGTCATACCGGCCCAGGATCGCGAGCTGTTGCGCCATCCGCAGCCCTTCCTGCCACCGGCCGTTGTCGACGGCGCCACGCGTATTGACGAGGATGCCGACCGCAACGCCGGCGGCCAGTGGCAGCGCGAGCGCGGCGACGCGGCGCGCGGTGATCTGGCGGGCGAGGTGGTCGATCGCGCCGCCGGAGGCGGCCGCCAGCGGCACCAGCAGCGGCAAACGATACCGTTCGGACATGAAGAACAGCGCGACGGCGGCGGCGTAGCTCGGCACGAAGGCGGCCCAGATCAGATAGTCGGCGCGCCGTGCGCCGCGCCCGGCGGGCGGCGCGGCGAAGACGAGGCCGACCAATCCCAGCGGCACGAGCAGCCACGGACCGATCACATAGAAGCGCAGCCAGGTAGGCACATCGTACTGGTAGAAGGGATAGCTGTAGGGCAGCGCCACGTGCTCGGCGTGAAACACCCAGCCGAATTTCCTGACCATCAGCCACGCGGCGTTGCCGCGATGCGCGCGCATCCAGTTGAGGGACTGATCGAAGAAGTAGTCCGACGTCTGCGCGTCGGTGAGCGTGCGGCCGACGGCGCGTTCGGCCACGCGGCGCGCGTCCTGCTGCTGGCCTTTGATATTGGGCGTGACGCCGGGGATCGCCTGATAGAACCCGTTCGCCCCGTCGTGGTTGCCGATGTAGAAGTTCAGCCCGCCGTGGGACGACACCAGCGAGAACTCGTGCGCCACGACCGCGTTGCGCACCGCGGCCGGCGCCATGCCGATGAGCAAACCGGCCGCCAGCACGACGCCCGGCCGCCAGCGCCGCAACAGCCACATGACGGCCACCAACCCGGCCACGGCCAGCGCGATGTTGGGCCGGTTCAACGTTTGTACGCCGAACACGACGCCGGCGCCGAGCAGCCATCGCTGGTCGGCGCGTTTCAGCGCGAGGGTGAGCGCGAGCAGCGCGGCCGACGTCAGGCATACGTCGAGCGATGTCTGCAGGATCAGGGCTTCATAGAAGGTGAAGAGGCCGGTGCACGCGGCGAGCAGGCCGGCGATCCAGGCTGCGCGCTGGCCGAACCACTCGCGGGCCATGAAGTAGATGCCGGCGACCCCGGCGGTGCCGAGCAGGATCTGGATCAATCGCACCGCGGTGTAGGAGTGGGTCAGTCCCAGGCTCGCGGCGAGGAAATATATATATAAAGGAGAGACATAGTAGAGGCCGGGTCCCAGGCCCCAGTCCCCGGCAAGCACCCGTTGGGCCAGGTCCGCATAGGCGGTCGTGTCGAGTCCAGCGCCCGGCTGAACCAGCGGGTGGTGCCTCAGTTGCCAGACGACGACGAATTTCAGGAAGAGTGTAAGTCCCAGCAGGCAAGGCAGTAACAGCGCTGAAGCATTCGGTCGTGATTTCATGGTGCGCGGCCGGCGCTCAATTCTAGCCCAGTGGCCATTTCTGTTATTGAAGACAATTTGTTGGATGGCGAAAATCCAAATTTGCCAATCAACAAAGAGAGACTGTAACGAGATCTTGACGGGGCCACCCCTCGGCAGTAACATCCCGGCCGATCCCTGCTCTACGTTCTACCGTTTCGGTTCGCCTCGTGTCTCCCAACGCCGGCGGATCGAAGCAGGTTCTGTCGTTGGTTTAGTGCAAGTGGGCACTAGTGCCCTTGGAGGAAGTGATATGACGCGAGGCGTGCGAGGGTTCCTGCTCGTAGCGGGCATTCTCTTTTTGTCAGCCGCGGCGGCCAACGCGCAAGCGATTGGTTCGATCTTCGGCAAGGTGACCGACTCGACCGGCGGCGTGATGCCGGGCGTGACGATCACGGTGACCGGCACGGGGTTGCAGCAGCCCTTGGTGTCGGTGACTGGAGCAACGGGAACGTATCAGTTCCCCAACGTGCCGATCGGCACCTACAGCGTGACGTTTGAACTGGAAGGCTTCAAGAAGGCCGTCCGTCCGAATGTCATCATCACGTCCGGCTTCCAGGCGCCCGTCGATCAGAAGATGGAAGTCGGCAACCGGACGGAAGAAGTCATGGTGTCGGCGGCGCCGCCCGTGGTGGACACGAAGAAGACCACGACCGGGGCGACGTTCACCAAGGACATCCTGGAGAACATTCCGTCGGCGCGCGATCCGTGGCAGATCATCAACATGACCCCCGGCGTGCAGGCGGGCTTGAACGTCGGCGGCTCGTCCTCGGGGCAGCAGGTCGGCCTCGCCTCGCGCGGGACCGGCGCGAACGTGCAGTGGAATCTGGAAGGCGGGTCGGTGACGGACCTGTCGTCGAATTCCTCGCCGTCGTATTTCAACTTCGACTCGTTCGAGCAGATTCAGGTGACCAACGGCGGCGGCGACGTCTCCATCCAGAGCTCGGGGCTGTCGATCAATCTGGTGACCAAGAGCGGGTCGAACGTGTTCAAGGGCAGCTCGGTCGTGACGTTTGAAAACGACAAGATGCAGAACCAGAACGTGACGCGCGAGATCTTCAACTCGGGTTCGAACGGGTTCGTCTCGGGCGCGCCGCTCCAGAAAATCCTGAACAACTCGGCCGAATACGGCGGGCCGATCAAGAAGAACCGGTTGTGGTTCTGGGTGGCGGGCGACCGGCAGGACATTAACGCCGGGATCCTGAACTTCTTCGATCCGTCCAAGGGCGATTTCTGCGCCACGCTGGTGGCGGCGCAGAAGGCGGGTTCACTGTCGGGCAGCGTGACCTACGACAAGATCTCGGCCGTGGCCAAGTGCCTGCAGAACGACCGGACGATCATCAAGGACCTGCAGTGGAAGTTCAACTATCAGCTGAACTCCGCGAACAAGTTCCAGTACCTGTTCCAGTCGGACAACAAGTACCGCAACGCGCGGGGCGCGTCGGCGAGCACCGCGTTGGAAGTGGCTTGGCAGCAGACGAGCGACGCCCCGAAGGGCATCGGCTACTGGGGCCTGCCGCTGCCGACGCATTCGGTCACGCACACGTTGATCGCGTCCGACCGGCTGGTGTTCAACTCAATGTTCACCTACGTGCACGGCGGCTTCTACCTCGACTACCAGGACGTGCCGCCGAAGGGCAACTGCGCGCAGAACGCGTACATCCCTGGCTCAACGAGCGCGGCCGACTACGCGCGCGACCCGTCCTGTCTCTGGATGATCCAGGCGCGCAGCAACCGCACGACCGGCTATCGGGACCGTTCGGCGACCGAGACGTACAAGACCGACCGTCACTCGTGGGAAGCGAAGACGGACGGCACCTACTTCCTGACGAACACGCTTGGCGGCGACCACAGCTTGAAGTTCGGCTTCGGCTGGCGCCGGAATCCGATCCAGTCGTTCTCGCACTACTCCGGTGGCGCGCGCGCGACCATGCAGTGCGTGGGCAACAGCGCGGCCAACTGCGGCGGTGGCGTGATCGTAGGGGCTGGCGCGGCCGCGGGGTACGTGCCGTACTCGGCGGTCCTCTGGCGCGACCAGCTGCGCAACAGCGACTGGTGGTCGTACAACGGCTACCTGCAGGATTCCTACAGCCGCGGCAAGTTCCGCATCAATGCCGGCGTGCGCTACGACTGGCAGCAGTCGAAGCACCTGGGCGGCTGTGTGGCGCCGAACGTGATCCGGCCGGACATCCTGCCGTCGCAGTGCGAATCGGCGACGCAGACCGACCCGACGTCGGGCGTCAAGATCAAGCCGTTCTCGAACCTCGCGCCCCGCGGCTCGATCACCTATGACGTCTTCGGCGACGGCAAGACCTCGATCCACGCGAGCTACTCGTACTACTTCGCCACCAAGATCACGCTGGCCGACTCGCTGAACGGGTTGTTCTCACAGCCGGCGCTGACGTGGGGCCCCAACCAGGCGAGCGGGGCGTGCAGCACCGCGCCCGGCGCCCCCTGCTGGAACGACGCCAATCATGACAGCGTGGTGCAGGCCAACGAGCTGATCGGCCAGCCGAATTCCAGCAACCCGCGCTTCAACACGACCACGGGTATTTTTGCCCCGAACGGCA
>JAKALV010000007.1 GCA_021824055.1 Acidobacteriota bacterium | reverse complement strand
CTTTGGCAGATCGCGGACGTGTCCCATAGACGCGATGACCTTGTAGTCGCGCCCCAGATACTTGTTGATAGTTTTCGCTTTCGCTGGTGATTCGACGATCACCAATGCCTTTGCCATAGGTTTTTTGTGCTTTCCCTTTTTACACTAGCACTGTCGTCCAGCCAGGCGAGTCCACCCACCCGGCACTCGGACCAGCCGACCGTTGATCTCGAGGGCTGCCAATTCTGCCAGCAATTGGCTGGGAGCCCAACCCGTAATCGCGGCCAGGCCATCGGCGTCGTATGTCTCTCCGGCCGCCATCTTCGACTCTAAAGCGCTTATTTTCAGCAGCTTATCGCCATTGCCAGGCCGGCTGTCGCCGGCATGCGCCCACCCCAGCTCTTCGAGAACGTCTCCAACAGTCTCGACCAGTCGGGCTCCATCCTTTATAAGGGCGTGGCAACCCCGGTTCCGGCCGGACAGGACATTTCCCGGGACCGCGAGCACGTCGCGCCCCTGTTCGAGGGCCATCCGCGCCGTGATCAGCGACCCGCTCTGGAACCCGGCCTCGATGACCACCACGGCTCTCGACAGCCCGGCGATGATGCGATTTCGCAGCGGGAAGTACTGGGGTTTCGGCGTGGTGCCGGGCAGTAGCTCCGACACCACGCCGCCCGAAGCGGCCACGCGGGCCGTGAGGTCGCGGTGCTCCGCGGGATAGATCACGTCGGCGCCGCACCCCAGCACGCCCAGCGTTTTGCCGCCGGCCGCGAGCGCGCCCTCGTGCGACACGCCGTCAACGCCGCGCGCCAGACCGCTGACCACGAGGAGCCCGGCCTCGGCCAGGCCTTCCCCCAATTGCCGACCGAGGGCAAGCCCGGTCGGCGTGGCGTGGCGCGATCCCACCACCGCCACGGCGGTCTGCATCGGATCCGGCAGGACGCCGTTCACCCATATGACGATCGGAGGATCCACGATCTGGCGGAGCCATGGCGGATACCGCTCGTCGTGGACGGGAATCGGCGTCAGGCCCGTCTTCGCGGCGCGCTCGAGCGCGCGGTCGGCCCAAGCCCGCGCGGTCGCGATCGCGGCGGGCTGTTCTGCGAGAGGGATCTGCAGGCGGTCTGATAACTGGTGGATCAGATCCCCGCTGGCCGGCTCGAACGGAAGCAGGAACGGGCCATCAACCAGGTCCTTCAGCAACCTCGCCGCACGGGAATCTCCCGACACGGGCTGCAGGCACGACAACGCAACCGCATCAATCAGCGTCATTTTCGATAAGCCCCCTCCGATTACGGAGTGTGAAACAGAGGACACTTGTGCATCCGGCATGCCACACGAATTGGGCCGGTTTTCTGAGGGTTGGTCGGAAACCGTGGCAATTCTTGCCACGGCGGGTCGGCAGAAATCTTGCAATTACTGCCTGCGATCCATCCTTGCACTGGCGGGGTACGGCGTTATAGTGAGGGCTCTACACCTTATGCGCGCTCGAATTTTCGGCATGTGCTTGTTGGCCGCTCTGGTCGCCGTCCCCGCGTATGCGGATCGCCGCTCGGATGCCAAGGAGCAGGTGGCATTCGGCATTTCCGTTGCCCAGAAGGGCTTGTGGAAAGAAGCGACGTTCCGTTGGGAGAAGGCGGTTGAACTGGACCCCACGTACTCCGCGGCATGGAACAACCTCGGCATCGCCTACGAGCAGCAGGGCAAGTTCGACGATGCGCGCAAGGCGTACGACAAGGCGATCAAGCTTGATCCCGAGAATCAGATGATCCGGCAGAACTACGATCTCTTCAGGGAAATTTATGACCGCACGCAGCGTCGCCGCCATCGCTAGCCTCACGATGGCTCTGGCCGCCTCGGCGGCCTGCGTCAGCTTCTACGAGATCGGCATCGAGACGCCGATTCAGGCCAAGCTCGACACCTCGCCGTTTCAGCGCGTGCTGGTCATGGGCTTTCTGTCCGGCGGCACGCAGGACGTGGACGTCAACAGCGAGACCGTACGGCTGCTGCGCAGCCAGCTCCGCACGAAATCGAACCTGAAGGTCATCGACACCGACGTGGTCTCGCTCGTGGACGTCGTCGACAAGATGAAGGGCAACGTGGCCGCGCCGGCGGCCGCCGACGACGAACCCGCGGCCACCGCGGCCGTCAAGAACACGAAGAGCGAGATCCGCAGCGAAAAGGACCTGCAGCCCTACGAGCAGATCTTCGCGGATGTCGAGTATTGGAAGAAGCTCGGCGAGGAATACCAGAATCCGCTGATCGTGACGGGCGTGGTGTACTTCACCGACATCAACAAGAGCGGCATCGTGGAAACCCCTCGCGAAGTGCTCGATCCCCTGGGCCGGCGCCAGGTGGTCTCGGTGCGGCAGTGGATGGACCGGAAGGGCTTTGCCATCGCGCCGAAGTTCATCTTCATCGACGGCCGGACCGGCACGCAGCTCTACTCCGACTCGTACCGGGAAGAAACCCTGTATTCCGCGGCCCAGAACACCCCGGCCCTGTCCTCCTACTTTGAGCTGATGGACCGGCTGATCCCGGGCTTCCTGAACACCCTCAGTTCCCAGAAGATCAAGAGCACCCGGGTGCTGCTGAAGTAGACCGGGCGCCTCGTACTCTGATAGCCTTTGAGGTTCTGGCCCCGCGCGGAGAAGTCTTTGTGCGGGTGGCCGGGCCTTTCAGGGAGATTCCAAGATGTTCGCCATTGTTCAAGCCGGGGGCCGGCAGGAAAAGGTTGTTCCGGGCACCGTGGTCGTCGTCGATCGGCTCGACGCGGAGCCGGGCGCCGAATTCACGTTCGACAAGGTGCTGCTCGTGGAGCAGGCCGACGGCGCGGTCATCCTGGGCGCCCCGTTTGTGGCGGGCGCGACCGTGGTTGGCGTGATTGAGGCGCAGACGCAGGCCAAGAAGATCCGGGTCTTCAAGACCAAGCGCCGCAAGCAGTACCGCAAGGTCCAGGGCCACCGCACGCAACAGACGCGTGTCAAAGTGACCAGCATTAACGCGTAACCGATCAGGAATCAGTCATGGCTCATAAAAAAGGTCAGGGCGCCTCACGCAACGGGCGCGACAGCAATTCCCAGCGGCTTGGCGTCAAGGAACACGACGGCAAGACCGTGCCCGGCGGCTCCATTCTGATTCGGCAGCGCGGCCGCCGGTTCAGCCCGGGGCTCAACGTCGGTCTCAGCAAGGACGACTCGCTCTTCGCCAAGGTGACCGGAGTGGTGAAGTTCACCAACCACGGCGGCCACGGGCGCAAGATCAGCATCATCCCTGCCGCAAAGAACTGAACGTTGTTCGTTGACGAGGTCGACCTCCGTGTGTTCGCCGGCGATGGCGGCAACGGATGTGTGGCCTTCCGCCGGGAGAAATACGTTCCCCGCGGCGGACCGAACGGCGGCAACGGCGGCAACGGCGGCTCGGTGTACCTGCGGGCCAGCGCGCATCACAACACGCTCGTCACCTACCGATTCAACCCCGAGTTCAAGGCCGAGCGCGGCGGCCACGGCCTCGGATCCAACTGCACCGGCCACACCGGCAACGATCTGTACCTCGAAGTGCCGCCCGGCACGATCGCCTACGAGCAAACCGACGATGGACTGCTGCCCCTGGCGGATCTCACCGAGGTCGGCCAGACCGTTCTCGTCGCCCGCGGCGGGCGTGGGGGACGCGGCAACGCCGCATTTCTGACCAACGCGAATCGCGCGCCGCGACGCGCGGATCCGGGCGAACCCGGCGAACAGCGGCTGCTCAAGCTTCGGCTCAAGCTGATCGCGGACGTGGGCCTGGTCGGATTCCCCAACGCCGGCAAGTCGACGCTGATCTCGCGCATCTCGGCGGCCAAGCCCAAGATCGCCAACTACCCGTTCACCACGCTCTCGCCGAATCTCGGCGTCGTGCATTTAAGTGACGACCGCAGTTTCGTCGTCGCCGACGTGCCCGGGTTGATCGAAGGCGCCCATGACGGCCACGGCCTCGGTACCAAGTTCCTGGCGCATCTCGAGCGCACCAAGGTCCTCGTGCACGTCATCGACATTTCGTCGGCGTCGGGCCGAGATCCGGTGAGCGACTTCAAGGTGATTTCCCGGGAACTCGAGCTGTTCGAAGGCCGTGGCGACGAGTTGGCCGCCGCGCTCTCGACCAAGCGGCGGATTGCCGTGGCCAACAAGATCGACGCGATGGATGAGCCCGAACGGCTGAAGAAGCTGGCGCGGCATCTGAAGAAACTCAAGATCCCGCTGTTTCCCGTGTCGGCCGTGACCGGCGAAGGCCTGCCGGCCCTGCTGGAAGCGATGTGGACCGAGGTGAGCGCCAGCCGCGCGGAAGAGGCCCGGTGATCGGCTTGTTGGGCGGCACGTTCGATCCGGTGCATTGCGGGCATCTGGATGTGGCGCGGGCCGCGCGGGTCCGGCTGCCGCTCGAGAAGGTATTGCTCATTCCCTCGCGCACGCCGCCGCACCGCCATGCGCCCCGAGCCGGCGCCGCAGATCGCCTCGCCATGGTGCGCGCCGCCATTGCCAACGAGCCGGGCCTCGAAGCGTCGACGATCGAACTGGATGCCGCCGGCCCGTCATACACGTCGGCCACGCTGGATCGCTTCGCGGCCGCGGGCGTGGACACGCACACGCTGTGCTTCATCGCCGGCGCCGACGCGTTTGCCGAGATTCCCACCTGGCATCAGTATCCCGAGTTGCTCGACCGCTGCCATTTCGCGGTGGTGTCGCGGCCCGGCCTGCCGGCCGAGCGTCTGCGCACGCAGTTGCCGCGGCTGGCGTCGCGCATGATCAGCGTGAACGAAAATCAGGCGTACACAACGCCGTCGCAAGCGAGTATCTTCTTGATTGACGCGTCCACCGCACCGGTCTCATCGACCGATGTGCGCGCGCGAATCGCCCGGGGAGCTTCGGTGGAAGGCCTGGTGCCTGACGCCGTGGCGGCGTACATCGACGCTCACCGGCTGTATCAACCGGAGGCCCATGGCCACTGATCGCCGGCCGCGCACACGCGCGGCATCGTCTCGTCCGCGCAAGGTCTCGGTCACCGCACGGCGCACACCCGTTCGCAAGGCCGTGAAAGCTCCAACGGTCCGAACGACCCGGCCGCCCAAACCGGGGAAAGTCCCCGCGGACGTCAAGCTCGCCGTGGCCGCCGCCCTCGACAAGAAGGCCGAGCAGGTGCACGTGCTGGACCTCCGGAAGGGATCGGCGTTCACGGATTTTTTTGTCATCGCCACCGGCACCAATATTCGTCAGGTGCAGGCGATCGCGGATGGCATCGAGGAGTCGCTGAAGAAGATCGGCGTGCGGCCGGCCCTCGTGGAGGGCTACGGGCGCGCGGAGTGGATCCTGCTCGACTACTTCGATTTCATCGTGCACGTCTTCACGCCGGCCACGCGCGAGTTCTACGCGCTCGAGCGCCTGTGGGGCGACGCCGAACGGATTGAAATTTCTGCCTAGATCCGCCGGCGGCCCGTAGGCAATAACTGCGTACATTCCGGCGCCTCGCGCGCCGGCCCATTCTGGGCGCCTTCTGGCAACCTCCTTGCACTCAACGGCGGCATGTTTGCCGCCGCGTCCAACGCCCTTCTGCGCGCGCTGCTCGCTCCAACGTGCGCGGTCTGCGACCGGCCGCTCACCACGCCGCTTGACGGGCCCATGTGCGACACCTGCGTCAACGGCGTTCGCGTGATGGCGCCGCCGCTCTGCCGGCGGTGCGGTGACCAGCGGCCCGCGTACGCGGACGATCACCTGTGCGTCAGGTGCCGGCGTGGCGAGCGGGCGGCGGTCGGCCTGGCACGCAGCGCGGGCGTGTACGACGGCACGCTGCGCGACATGATCCACGCGCTCAAGTACCGACGGCGACGCATGATCGCGCCATGGCTGGCGGAACGCATGCGGCGCGATGGCGCCGAGGTGCTGGAAGGTGCCGACGCGGTGATTCCGGTCCCGCTGCACGCCTGGCGGCTCTGGCAGCGCGGCTTCAACCAGGCGGATGACCTGGCGCGCGGCTTGCGCCTGCCGGTGTGGCGCGCGCTGCGGCGGCATCGCGGCGGCCCCCCGCAGGCGGGCCTGCCGGCGGCGCGTCGCGAGGCGAACGCGCGGGGCGCCTACGCGCTGTGCCGGCGTGCGCGTCTGCGGCCGCGCGCATGGAATCGCTTGCGCGGAGCCACCGTGGTGTTGGTGGATGACGTGATGACGACCGGCGCTACGCTGAATGCCTGCGCGCGCGTCCTGCGGGAGGCCGGGGTGGCGGACGTGCGGGCCCTTACCGCCGCTCGAGCCGTGGCAGCACCGCCGCCGCCACCGCGGCGGTGACCGCATCTTTCGATTGCTCGCCGTCGATCAATACCCAGTCGGCCGCGCCGGCCTGGCGCCGGTAGCTGTCTCTGACGCGGGCGAGGAGCGCCAGATCGCGCTCGTACCGATCGCGGCCCGTCCGCTTGCGCGCGACGGCGGTCTCCGGCGCGATGTCGAGCAGCACGGTGAGCGTGGGCGGCGGCAGAAAGCGCTGGATGTCCCGGAGCCACTGCGGATCCAGGCCCTGCGCCTCGCCGTAGGCCACGCTGGACGCGAGGTACCGATCGCACACGACCACCGCACCGCTCTGGAGCCACGAGTCCAGCCGGGGCTTGAATTCCATCCGATTGGCCACGTAGAGCAGCTGCATCACGTCCGGGCCGAAGTCCCGCTCGCCCCGCAGCGCCGCGGCGATCTCGTGGCCGATCGGCGTCTCGTAGTCCGGAAACGAGAGCGCATGCACCTTGCGGCCGTCCTGCTCCACGCGGGCGCGCAGATGCCGCGCCTGTGTTTCCTTGCCGCTCTGGTCCAATCCTTCAATCGCGATCAGCATCAGACGTCCCACTGCAGCAATTCTTCCACGGTCTGGCGCCGGCGAATCAGCCGCCAGGCCCCATCGTCGACAAGCACTTCGGCGGCGATCGGCCGGCGATTGTAGTTCGACGCCATGACCGATCCATACGCGCCGGCATCACGCACGACGAGCAGATCGCCGACGTCAACCGGCGGCAGCCGCCGGCCGGATCCCAGCGTATCAGTGGTCTCGCACACCGGTCCCACCACGTCGCACAGAATGTCCGCGCCCGGCCTCGGCGATACGGCGGCGATCTCGTGCCACGCGCCGTAGAGCGCCGGCCGCAACAGGTCCGTCATGCCGGCGTCGGCGATCACGAACCACCGCGTCTCGTTCGACACCGGATCGACCGGCTGTGCCTTGAGATCCACGACCGACGTCAGCAGCAGTCCCGCCGGGCCGACGATCCATCGCCCGGGTTCGAGCAACAGTGTCAGCCCCGTGCGCCGAACCGCCGGCAGAATCGCCGCGGCGTATTCCTCCGGCGACACCACAACCTGCCCGGGCTGATAGGCGATGCCGAGGCCCCCGCCGACGTCGAGATGTTCCAGCGGCACGCCGTCGGCCATCAGCGACAGCGCCAGGCCGGACAGCGTTTCGGCGGCGCGCGCCAGCGGCGCCGTCTTGGTGATCTGGGATCCGATGTGCACGTGCAGTCCGACGATGTGCAGGGAGGGATGCCGGCCGATGTCCCGGGCCATCGCGCGCGCCGCGTCGATCGACATGCCGAACTTGTTCGTGCTGAGTCCGGTGGAGATGTGCGGATGGCTCTCCGCGTCCACGTCGGGGTTGATGCGGATGGCGACGCGGGCCACGGTGCCCAGGTCTCGCGCGATCGCGGCGATCCGTTCCACTTCGCCGGGCGACTCGGCGTTGATGGCCTTCACGCCGAGCGACACGGCGCGGCGCAATTCCGCCGCGGACTTGCCGACGCCCGTGAAGACGATCTCGGCGGGCGCGAATCCGGCGCAGAGCGCCACCTCGATTTCGCCGCCGGAGTTCGCATCGGCCCGGGCGCCGCACTCCCGCATGAGGCGGACAATCGCCAGCGTGGCGTTGGCCTTGATGGCGTAGTGCAGGGCGTGCGGGTCGTCGCCGCAGGCGTCGGCCAGCGCGCGGAACCGCGCGCGGATCAGGGCGGCGTCATAGACGTACGCGGGCGTGCCGAACTCTGAAGCGATCGCGCGAAGCTGTTGAGAGGAGATACCGCTCACCGGGACCGCCTATTGTACTTACTCTGCTATGATTTCGCCCGTGGCAGAACCAGAGGGCGGCTCCGAAATTGACGCCGTCATTGAGCGTTGTCTCAAGGGCGATCAGGCCGCCTGGACGATCATCGTCCAGCAGCATCGCCGCAAGGTGTTCAACCTGGCATACAAGTTCGTCGGCCGGTTCGATGAGGCGGAAGATCTCACGCAGGACATCTTCGTCAAGATTTTCAAGGCGCTCCATACGTTCGACCGCCGCGCCAATTTTCAGACCTGGCTGATCAGCGTCAGCCGCAACCTGTGCATCGACCACTACCGCAGCGTGCGGAAAGAGCGCGCCACGATGGCGCGCGACGTCGACGCGTCGGAGCTGACGCCGGCCTCGCGCGAGCGCGGGCCGTACGCGCAGCTCGAGCACTCCGACGTCAAGGACATGATCCGGCGCGCCATGGCGGAATTGCCCGAAACGCTGAGCACCGCCGTGACGCTCCGGGATTTGCAGGAGTTCTCGTACCAGGAAATCGCCGACCAGCTGCACCTGCCCGAAGGCACGGTGAAGTCGCGGATCAACCGCGGCCGCATCGAGCTTGCGCGGCAAATCCGGAAGATTCAGGAGAGCGCGCCCGCAGCGCGGCTTCTGGCCAAACCCACTCGCGGAGGCACCGCATGAATGTCACCACCTCGCAGGTCAACGGCATCTCGGTCGTGCGCGTCAGTGAAGCGCGCCTGACCTACCCGCTGCTCACGAACTTCGTGAACACCGTCACCGGCCTCATCGCCGGCGGCGACAAGCGGATCCTGATCAACCTGGAAACGGTGAGCTACGTCGACAGCGCCACGATCGGCTGCCTGATGGACCTCTACCGCCAGGCCGCGGCCGCCGGCGGCGCGCTCAAGCTCGCGGGCGTCCAGAAACGCGTCGAGACGATGCTGACGATGACGGGCGCGCACAACTTCCTCGAGGTCCACGCCGATCAGGCGTCGGCCGTCGCCAGCTTCGGAGCGTAGCCATGGCCCGCACGATCACCAC
The DNA here is from genome assembly GCA_021824055.1 of Acidobacteriota bacterium. Lineage (GTDB taxonomy): Bacteria > Acidobacteriota > Vicinamibacteria > Vicinamibacterales > SCN-69-37 > SCUN01. The sequence continues at coordinate 17,786 of JAKALV010000007.1, read as the reverse complement.
CTCAGCCGGCACGCCGATCGAACTGGACGGCGATGTCCTGGCCGTCATCGAGACGATCTCCCGCGATTTGACGCGGCAGCGCGCTCTTGACTATGGATTCGAAGAAGTGGATCGCGAGTTCCAGCACCTCGTGGCCCAGATGACCGAAGCGGAACTGCGCGCCTACCTGAAGGAAAGCCTGTTCATGAGCTTCAACCGCTTCGAGAACGATCGCCTGAGCGGCGTTATCCGCAAAGCCGGACGCGCGGCCGATCTCGATTCTGGACTGTAAGGGAACTGGGTTACGTAGGGCCGAACTTCAGTTCGGCCGCCCCGTTATGCGATGACCGTACCGGTAACCGGCACACGCTGACCAGACGGCACCGCCGCGTCCACAAGTGTCCAGCTGTCGCCCTGCTGCATCAGCGCCGAGGCCAGTTCGGCATGCAGGGCGTGACCGCCGCGCTGCACCGACACGTGACCGGCAATGGGATGGCCCACGAGCGCCAGATCGCCGATCACATCCAGCATCTTGTGGCGCACAAACTCGTCTTCGAACCGGAGCGGGTTGAGCACGCCCGTTTCGCCAAGCACGACGGCATTGTCGAGCGAGCCGCCGAGAGCGAGACCGCGCTGACGCAGCATTTCCACTTCCTTCAGAAATCCGAAGGTGCGGGCCGGGGCGATCTCGTTGATGAATGACTCCTCGGTGATGTCGAGCGACTTCTTCTGCGACCGCAGCATCGGATGATCGAAATGGATCGCGTAGCTGATCCGGAACGTCTCCGACGGGTAAATCGAAATGCTCTTCTCGCCCCGCTCCACGGTGACCGCGCGCAGGACGCGCAGCACGCGGCGGGGAACGGACAGTTCCTTCACGCCCGCTTCCTGGATGAGGAACACCCATGGCGCGGCGCTGCCGTCCATGATCGGTACTTCGGACTGGTTCAGTTCGACGGTGACGTTGTCGATGCCAAGACCGTGCAAGGCCGACAACAGATGCTCGACCGTGTCGACCGACGCGGCACCGCTCGCCAGCGACGTCTGCAGCACCTGCGAGGGGCCGAGATGCGCCAAGGTCGCGGGAATATCGATGCCCAAGTCCGATCGGTGAAACCTGATACCTGTGTCCGCCGCAGCCGGCTTGAGCGACACTGAGACCTTTTGACCGGAATGGAGCCCGATCCCGGTGCAGGTCTTGGTTCGCCGAATGGTGCGCTGGACGTTTGACATCATCTAGACAGGCGACAAACGCTTAAGCAATCGGCTTGCCACTACAGCGGTAGACTCAACTGTGTCGCCACTTATCATGTAACGTGCTGCGAACACGGTGCTTAACTGAACATTTCGACCGCAGATACTTCTCATGATTGCGCAGACCGTGGTTTGTGCACCACAGGGAAAAAGCGCCGAGGTGTGTCATTCAAACCACGAACCGTCAAGAAACTGCCGACCGATCTGATTCCGATTTTCCGGCAAGAGCGGGCCCGAGAAAGAGCCCGGTGGCTGAATCCTTGGTTCTCGCGATCGCTTCGGGCGGGCCAGCCGCCACCACGCGGCCGCCGCCTTCACCGCCTTCCGGTCCGAGGTCGATGACCCAGTCGGCGCTCTTGATCACGTCGAGGTTGTGCTCGATCACCACGATGGTGTTGCCCTGATCGACCAGCTTGTTGAGCACGTCGAGGAGCCGCCGCACGTCCTCGAAATGCAGACCGGTCGTCGGCTCGTCGAGGATGTAGAGCGTGCGTCCGGTGCCGCGCCGCGACAATTCCCGCCCCAGCTTCACGCGCTGCGCTTCGCCGCCCGACAGGGTCGTCGCCGACTGTCCGAGCTTGATGTAACCGAGCCCGACGCTCTGCAACGTGCGGAGCTTGGCGGCAATCGGGGGGAAGTTTTCCACGAGCGGCAGGACCTGATCGACGGTGAGTTCGAGCATCTCGGCGACCGACTTGCCGCGGTATTTCACGTCGAGCGTTTCGCGGTTGTAGCGGCGACCCTTGCATTCCTCGCACGTCACGTAGACGTTGGGCAGGAAGTGCATTTCGATGGCGATCACGCCGTCGCCCTGGCAGGTCTCGCACCGGCCGCCTTTGACGTTGAACGAGAACCGGCCCGGCTTGTACCCGCGCGCGCGCGATTCGGGCAACATCGCGAAGAGCTCGCGCAGGAACGTGAAAAGCCCGGTATACGTGGCGGGATTGGAGCGCGGGGTGCGGCCGATCGGCGACTGGTCGATCTGGATGACCTTGTCGATCAGCTTGATGCCGTCGATCCGCGTATGCGCGCCGGGCTCGTCGGTGGCCCGATAGAGCGTGCGCGCGAGCGACCGATACAGAATTTCGTTGACGAGCGTCGACTTGCCCGAGCCGCTGACGCCGGTGACCGCGATCAGCAGGCCGAGCGGGAATCCGACATCGATGTTCTTGAGGTTGTTGGCGCGCGCGCCTTCCACGACCACCTGCCCGCGCGAGGGCGTGCGCCGCACGGGCGGGATCTCGATCGATCGCTGCCCGGTCAGGTACTGGCCCGTCAACGACTCGCCGGGCGCCGCCAACAGTTGCTGCGGTTCACCCTGGAAGATCACGTGGCCGCCATGCTCGCCGGCGCCGGGCCCGAGATCGATCAGGTAGTCGGCCATGCGGATGGTCTCTTCATCGTGCTCGACCACGAGGACCGTATTGCCGAGGTTGCGCAGCTTGCAGAGCGTGGCGAGCAGGCGCCGATTGTCGCGCTGATGCAGGCCGATCGACGGCTCGTCGAGCACGTAGAGGACGCCGGTCAGCTGCGATCCGATCTGCGTCGCCAGGCGGATGCGCTGCCCCTCGCCGCCCGACAGTGTCGCGGCGCCGCGCGACAGCGTGAGGTACCCGACGCCGACGTCGTTCAAGAAACGCAGCCGCTCGCGGATTTCTTTCAGCACGCGGCCGGCGATCAGATGCTCGCGCTCGGTCAGCTCCAGCGCTTCGAAGATCGGCATCACGCGCGCGAGCGGCTCATCCACGAAGTCGGCCATGCGATAACCCTTGACGCGCACGGCGCGGCTCTCGGCCTTCAACCGCTCGCCGTCGCACACACTGCACGGCCGCAGCGCGCGGAGCGGTTCCAGGGCTTCCTGATCGGTCCACGTGCCGTTCTCGAACCGCCGCCGCAGATTCGGCAGCAACCCTTCAAAATCCGCGCCGAACGGATCCTTCGCCGCTTTTGTCCGCTTGCCTTTTCCGGCCCCCGCGGCCCGCGTGCCCTTGCCGGCGCCATGCAGCAGCACATCGCGGTGTTTCTTCGACAGTTTGGCAATCGGTACGTTGGGGTCGATGCCGAACGTGCGTTCGAGGCCCTCGAGCATGTCCTGGATGAACCGCGTGTCGCCCTTGGCCCACGGCACCACGGCGCCGCCGGCGAGCGACCGCGTGTCGTCCGGAATGATCCGCGCCGGATCGAAGTCGTACACCGCGCCGAGGCCCTGGCACTCCGGGCACGCGCCGTGCGGCGAGTTGAACGAGAACGCGCGGGGCGTGATTTCAGGAATGCTGATGCCGCAGTCGGGACACGCCATCCGGCGCGAAAACAACCGGTCGCCGCTGTCGAGCGTGTTGATGACGACGATCTCGTCGGCCAGCTTGAGCGCCAGGTCGACGGCGTCGCTCAGCCGCTTCTCGATGCCGGACCGCACGATCAACCGGTCCACGAGCACGTCGATCGTGTGGTTCTTCCGGCGGTCCAGCTTGATGTCATCGTCGAGCGCGCGAAACTCGCCGTCGATGCGGGCGCGCGTGAACCCGCGGGCGCCTAGCGCCGCCAGCTCCTTCTTGAACTCGCCCTTGCGCCCGCGCACGATCGGCGCCAGCACGTTGATCCGTTCGTCGGGCGGATACACCATCACCATGTCGATGATGCGTTCGAGCGACTGCGACGAAATGGCGCGGTCGCAATTGGGACAGTGCGGCACGCCGATGTTCGAGAAGAGCAGGCGGAGGTAATCGTAGACCTCCGTGACGGTGCCCACCGTGGATCGCGGATTCGACGCGGTCGTCTTCTGCTCGATGGAAATGGCCGGCGAGAGCCCATCGATCAGGTCGACGTCGGGCTTCTCCATCTGCTCGAGAAACTGCCGGGCGTACGCGGAGAGCGACTCGACGTACCGGCGCTGCCCTTCGGCGTAGATCGTGTCGAACGCCAGCGACGACTTGCCGGATCCCGACAGGCCGGTGACGACGACGAGGCGATCCCGCGGCACATCGACGTCGATGTTCCTGAGGTTGTGGACGCGGGCGCCGCGGACGGCGATCCAGTCGTGAGACATGGTTGATGGTGTGGCTGCCCTGCGGGCAGCCAAACGCCCATGTTATCTGGTAATCGGCGATCGGGGAATCGGCAATCGGGATCGGGGAATCGGGAATTGGGGAATCGCGATCGGGGAATCGGGGAATCGGGAAATCGGGAATCGCGCTATCGAAGGGCCTTCAGGATGGCGTCGGTGTCGGCGCCCAGGTCCGGCGCCGGGGTGAGAGCGGCGGGTTCGGCGACAAAAGGTGAGCGGAACGCGCGCACGCCGGCGCCGGCCGGCACGACGAGGCGCCGGGCGGCGACGTGCGGGTCGGCCAGGACGTCGGCCGCAGTGTTGACCGGCGACAGGCAGACTTCATGACCGTGAAAGTGCCGCACCCACTCTTCGCTCGTGCGCTGGCGAAACACGTTCCGCACGTCGTCGATGAGCGCACGTTGATCGTCCGGACCGGTGTCTTGGCGCGCGGCGAGATCCGGCCGGCCGATCGCGTCACAGAACCCGCGCCAGAACTTAGGCTCGAGCGCGCCGAGCGCCAGCCGGCGGCCGTCGCGTGTCTCGTACAAGTTGTAGCAGGCGTGGTCGCCGAACGTCGGCAGCTCGCCCACCGCCTTCGCGCCCTCCGCCACCAGCTCGCGCGCCGCGGGCAGCATCATCCAGTACACCGCCGCGTCGTGCATCGAGATGTCGAGTGACGCGCCGTCACTGGAACGCTCGCGCGCGAAGAGCGCCGCGAGGATCGCGGCGACCGCGCTCATCGCGCCGCCGCCGACGTCGGCGATGAACATGCGCGGCAGATCGATCGCATGAGGCCGGTCGGCCGCGAGCAGGCCGGCCTCGGCGACGTAGTTCAGGTCGTGCCCGGGACGTTCGGCGTACGGCCCCTGCTGGCCGTAGCCGGTAATTGCGCAGTGGATAAGACGCGGCCGCCGCCCGCGCACCTGTTCGGCCGACACACCGATCGTGCGCGCGGTCTTCGGACGAAAACTTTCGATCATCACATCGGCGGTGTCGATCAAGCGGTCGAGCGCGGCGCGCGACGCCGGCACGCGCAGGTCGAGCGCGACGCTCTTCTTTCCGCGATTGAGCAGCCGATGGTACAGGCCCTGGCCTGCGACCGCGGGTGGCAAACGCCGCGTCGGGTCACCGCCGTTCGGATCTTCGATCTTGATGACGTCGGCGCCGAGCTCGGCGAGCATCAGCGTGGCAAAGGCGCCCGGCAGCAGGCGCGTCAGATCAAGAACGCGAACGCCCTGGAGAGGCAGGCTCACTTCGCCCGTTGCAGCTTGCTGCTCCGATAGCCGTAGAAGATGTAGATCACCAGGCCGATCAAGAGCCACCAACCGAACCGCTCCCAGGCGAGGCGCGGCAGGTTGTACATCAAATACAGGCAGAGCGCGGCGCCCGCCGTGCCGACCACATGCACGAACGGCACGCGGAACGGACGTACCCGGCTCGGATCCCGGTGCCGCAGCACGATCACGCCGATGCAGACCAGGATGAACGCGAAGAGCGTGCCGATGTTCGTGAGGTCGTAGGTCTCGGCCGCGTCGCCGATGAGCGACCAGCCCGCGACAAAGATGCCCGTCAGGAGCGTCGCCGTATAGGGAATACGATGCTTCCGGTCGACCTTGGCGGTCCACTTGGGCAGCAGGCCGTCACGGCCCATCGCGAAGAAGATGCGCGGCTGGCCGTACTGGAATACGAGCAGCACCGCCGACATCGAGACGATCGCGCCGAGGGCGACGATCTTGGCGAGCCACTGCATTCCCGTCGCGTTGAGCGCGTAGGCGAGCGGGTCAGCCGTCTTGCCGAGATCCGCCGCGGGCACCATGCCGGTCAGCACGGCGCCGATGACGATGTAGATGACGGTACAAATCGCGAGACCGCCCATGATGCCGATCGGTAAATTCCGCTGCGGGTTCTTGGTCTCTTCGGCCGCTGTCGAAATGGCGTCGAAGCCGATATAGGCGAAGAACACAATCGCCGCGCCGTTGCCGATGCCGGTCAATCCGTTGGGCGCAAACGGCGTGTAGTTCGCGGCGTTGATGTGCGTGAGCCCGCCGATGATGAAGATCGTGAGCACGACCAGCTTGATGGCGACCATCACGTTGTTCACGCGGGTGCTTTCCTTCGCGCCGCGGAGCAACAGCCACGTGATGAACGCCACGATGCCGAACGCCGGCACGTTGATCAGAATCGGTATCGGCCCCAGATGCGGCGCCGACGCGATCAGGCCATGCACGGCCGGATCCGAGCTCAAGAGCGCCGTTCGGTACCCCGTTGTGAGCCACGCCGGCAGTTCGAGCCAGCCGCTCAGGAACGATTTGAGGTAATCGCCCCACGAAATGGCCACGGCCACGTTGCCGACGGCGTACTCGAGGATCAGGTCCCAGCCGATGATCCACGCAATGAACTCGCCGAGCGTCGCGTATGAGTATGCGTAGGCGCTGCCCGCCTGCGGAATCATCGACGCCAGCTCGGCGTAGCAGAGACCGGCGAGGGCACAGCACGCGCCGAGGAGAATGAACGAAATGATGAGCGCCGGTCCAGCGCCGAGGCGGATGACTTCGCCGTTCGGCCCGATTTGACCCGCGGCCGCCGAACCGATCGACCCGAAGATGCCGGCGCCGATCACCGCGCCGATCGCCAGCATGATCAGGTCGCCGGCGCCGAGCACGCGCTTGAGCGAATACTCCCCTCCGGCGGTTTCGCTCATCAGCGCTTCGATCGGCTTCACTCGGAAAATACTCATTGAGGCTCCACAGGGGCGGTGAGCAGGCCATCCAGTTCCCAGACGGTATCGTTGGAGCAGAGCGCGATCTCGCCGGCCGGGCCGAACGCGACCCCCACGAGCGCCGCGGCCGCCACCACCAGCTCGGGCACCGGCCGATCGCGCCGCACATCCACGCGGAACAGACCCGCCGCGCCGGCCAGCGCCTCCACGACATACAGCGTGCCCGTGGCATCGAACGCGAGCCCCTGCGGCCGCCCGAATGCCTCGGTCACCGTGTCGACGAGCCGGTCGGCCGTGATCCGATAGAGCGCGTCGTGCGTGGCGAGCGTGGGCGCGGTGACGTACAGACAATTGTCCGGTCCGTACGCCAGATGAAAGGCCGCCACGCTCGACGGCAGCGTGGCAAAGGTCTCGACCTGGCGATCGGGATGCACGCGAAAGATCGAGCCCGACCGGTCGCCGACAAACAAATCGCCGTTGGGAGAAAACGCCAGGCCGGTGGCCACGCCCAGATCGGTCGCGTATCGCTCCACGCGATCGCCCGGCAGCACCCGGTACACGTGCCCATCGAACCGGCTCGACACGTACACGAACCCGTCCGGACCGATCGCCAGCGACGTCGGATTCCCGATCTCGATCGACAAGGGATCCTTCGATCCGTCCGGATTGATGCGGTACAACGGCACCGGCGGCCGCGCGTCGCGCGATCCGCTGTGGGTGACATACAGGCGGCCGTCGCGATCGAACGCGGGGCTGTCAACCATGTGGACGTCCGTCGCGATCGGGCGCCCGACCTGCAACCACGCCGGCTCGCTGATGCACTCGTCGATGCGCACCGGCAGCGTGCCGCCCGCCGTGTCCGCCGGCACGATGCAACGCACCGCGCGCGACGATGCGGCCACCACGCGCGCGTCGGCGGTGCCGATGAGCACGTGCGGCAGCCCTTCGGCGGGGAGCGGCAGATGGGTGCCGGACACGACGACGCGGGCGCCGGGCAACGCGCGTGATGGAAACACCGACAATCCGCGGCCGCTCCGCGAACCGGCGCTAGGTGTCGTCGTCAAGCTCGACGTTCCAGTAGACGTAGTCGCGCCAGCTGTCCGGTGCGTTGCGCAGGCCGAACGCGATGTGGACCGCCGGAGCCTTGTCCGGACGTCTCGGCGCGCGGATCAATCGCATGTGCGCCTGCTCGGGCGTGCGGCCGCCTTTGCGGCGATTGCAGGTGATGCAGCACGTGACGATGTTCTCCCAATCCTTGCGGCCGCCCTGAGCCACGGGCACGACGTGATCGAACGTCAATTCCCCGGTTGGGAAGATGTCGCCGCAGTACTGGCACGTGTGGCGATCACGCGAGTAGATGTTGGCGCGCGAGAACGGCACGTAGTCGACCGTGCGTCGAATACGGATGCGGCGCAGGAGGCGAATCACGGACGGCAGCTTGATGCTGAAAGACACAGATCGGACTTCGCGGTCGTACACCGCGACAATTTCGACCTTCCCTTGGCACCACAGCGTGATCGCCTTCTGCCAGTGGACGACCCGCAGCGGCTCGTAAGTGGCGTTGAGCAGCAGCGTCTGTTCCATACTCGCGCCGATTATAGCGATAAACCCGCGCCCAACTGGAGCCCGGGCCCGATCGCGCCGATAGACGTCGGTGGTGACGCCCATTCGTTCGGTCGCGTGGATCCTGGTCTCGGGGATGGCCCTGTCGGCCTGCGCCTCGGCCGGCCACGTGCCGCGCCCCAGCCCGTTTCCCAACCCAGCCGCGCCGCCGGCGATCTATCCCGCGCCGCTCGCCCCCACGGCCACGTCGTTCAGCACCGCGTCCTTCGTGGAGGCCGCGCGAAAGCTCACCGGCGTCCGCTACCAGCTGGGCGGCGACTCGCCGGCAACGGGGTTCGACTGCAGCGGCTACGTCCAGTATGTGTTCGGCCTGTTCCGCATCCGGATTCCGCGCACGGTGGCCGAACAGTACCGCGCCGGGCGCCCGGCCAAGCCGGGCGCGATCAGGGCGGGCGATCTCCTGTTCTTCAGAACGTCGGGATCGGGCGTCTCGCACGTGGCGCTGGCGATCGGGCCGGACGAATTCCTGCACGCGCCGACCGAGACGGGCGCGGTGCGCATGGAGCGGCTCAGTTCCCCCTATTGGCACGCGCGCTTTGTCGGCGCGCGGCGCATTCTCTGACAGCTTTCCCCTGATTCAGAGCGGATCAGGAGGATGACGGCGGGGTCACCTCGCCCATGCGCCGCAGGATGATGGCCTGGCGGCGCAGCAGGCGCGCGTTCGGGTGCGCGGGGCTGTAGCGGCGCGGGTTGATGATCGCGCCGGCCATGAGGGCCGCCTGGCTGGGCGAGAGGTCCGACGCCGAGACGCCGAAATACGCGCGAGCCGCGGCGTCACAGCCCCAGATGCCGTCGCCCCACTCGATCAGGTTCAGGTACAGCTCAAGGATGCGGCGTTTCGACAGCGACGCTTCCAGGCGCCGCGTGATGTACAGCTCGGTCAGCTTGCGCGTCGGGTTGCGCGATGGCGACAGATACAGATTCTTCGCCAGCTGCTGGGTGATCGTCGACGCGCCGCGCGGCGGCTCGCCGGTCTCGATGCTGTCTTCGATCGAGGCCTTGATCTCGTCGAGGTCGATGCCGTCGTGCGACCAGAACGCGGCGTCTTCGGTGACCAGCACCGCGCGGATCAGCGACGGCGCGATGCGGTTGTAGCTGATCCAGCGCTGAGATTTCCGGAGCGGCCGGCCCGCGGCGCGGGCTTCACGCGCCCTGAGATCCATGAACGCGGTGGACGCGGGCGGCGCCGTCCGCAGCGGACGCACATCGGGCAGGGTCAACCAGAGATACGACGCGCACGCGAAGCCCCACGCCAGCGCGCCGAGACTCCATCGGCCGATCAGGCGGAGCGAAAGTGTCAGCGCGTCACCTCGTCCAACGCGGTCAGGACGGCGGTCACATTCGCCTCCGTCGATCCCGCGCCCATCAGTCCGACGCGCCAGATCTGGCCGGCCAGGGGACCGAGGCCGGCGCCGATCTCGATGCGGTGTTCGGCCAGCAGGCGCCGGCGGACCGCCGCCTCATCCGCGCCCTCCGGCACGCGCACGGCGTTCAGGCTCCACGCGCGCGCGGCCGGCTCGGGCAACAGCGACCACCCGCGGGCCGCGAGGCCCGCGGCAAATTTCAGGTGATGGCGCTCATGCCGCTGCCACCGCGCGTCGAGTCCTTCCTCTTCCGTTTCGCACAGCGCGGCATCGAGCGCGAACAGCAACGGCGCGGACATGGTGTGGTGATACTTGCGGCCGATCCAGTACGACTCGAGCAGGTCGAGATCGAAATAGAAACTCCGGCAGCGCACCCGGCGCGCCAGCGCGCTCGGCGCAAACATGACGGGCGCCAGCCCGGACGGCGCGCCCAGGCCCTTCTGCGAACAGCTGTAGGCGGCGTCGATCCCGCTCGCCGCGGCGTCGAACGGCATCGCGCCGAGCGACGTGACGGCATCGACCACGCACAAGGCGTTGTGCTCGTGCGCGATCGCCGCGATCTCCGCGAGCGGATTGACCACGCCCGTGGACGTTTCGACGTGCACCCATCCGACGATGTCGAATTGGCCATCGCGCATGGCGTAGGCGACGGCCGCAGGATCGACCGCGCGGCCCCACTGCACCCGCAGCCGTTCGACGGCGGCGCCGTAGCGTTCGAACATCTGCGCGAGCCGTTCGCCGAAATAGCCGGTGACCACAACGAGCACGCACATGCCGGTCTCCGTCAAGTTGGCGACGACCGTTTCCATGCCCGACGTGCCCGTGCCCGACACCGCCGACGCGATGGCCCCGGCCGGCGCGCGAAACACGCGCGCCAGCCGCGCGCGCGCATCGTCAAGGATCGCCATGAACTCGGGATCGAGATGCGAGCGCGCCGGCGCGCCGAGCGCGGCGCCGACGCGCGGCGACACGGGCGACGGGCCCGGGCCAAGCAGCAGGACTTCGGTGGACGGCAACACGCTCATGCGCGGCGGGCCTTTCAGACTGGGTTGATGGAGGACAACTGTTCGAGCGCGGCCCGAATCTCGGCCGCGGCCGCCGCGGACACGGGCGCCACGGGCGCGCGCGGAATGCCGCCCCGGTAGCCGGCCATGTCCATCGCGGCCTTCAGTCCGGCCACACTGTGGACGGTTGTTACGAGGCGCGCGAATGGCGTGAGCTGCTGCTGCAGGCGCAGCGCGTCCGCGTGCCGCCCGGCGCGTAGGTGCGCCACAAGCGCCGTGAACAATTCGGGCACCACGTTGGCCGCGGCGAGGATGCCGCCGCCCGCGCCGCTCACGAGCGCCGGGTAGATGACGGGCGCCGCGCCACACAGCACGGTAAAGCCCGCCGGCGCCGACGCCACGAACTGGCCGAGCCGCTCGAGCTCCACGCTCGTTTCCTTGATGCCGATGATGTTCGGATGCTGCGCGAGCGCGCGCACGACCGGCGGCGTCAGGGTCACGCCGGTGTTGTGCGGCATGTTGTACAGGAGCACGGGAATCGGCGATGCGTCGGCGACCGCCTGGTAGTGCGCGGTCAACACGTCGTTCGTCATCTGGCCTTTGAAGAAGAACGGCGTGCGTACCAGCACGCCATCGGCGCCCAGGGCGGCGGCGCGCCGGCTCGCGGCGATCGTCTGCCGCGTGGATTCACGCCCCGTGCCGACGAGCAGCGTCCGGCCGGCCGGCATCGCGTCGCGCGCGGCCGCGACCGCGCGATCGCCTTCGTCGACGTCGAGGCACGGCGCTTCGCCGTTGGATCCGAGCGCGAGCACGCCCACGAGGTCCGTGCGCATCCAGCGCTCGACATTGAATCGGATGGCGGCGGCGTCGACGTCGCCGGCCGCGTCGAACACGGTCGGCATCGGCGGAAAGATCCCCTCAAGACGGATCGGAGGCATGCGAGGCGAGGCTATCAAAAAACACCGCGCGGGTGGACGCGCGCGCGCCGGCGAGTTGCAGGGCGAAGACCACGATGAACAGCGCGGCGGCCGGGGCGAGCATCCACGGGGCTTCGGTCAGCACGCGCACATTCGCCGCTTCCTGCAGCATCGTGCCCCAGCTGGGGGTGGGTTCCGGAAACCCCAGGCCCAGGTACGAGACGGCGGCCTCGGCCGACAGCAGCGCCGGCACGAGCAGGATCATCTCGGCCGCCAGAAACCCGCGCGTCGCCGGCAGCACGTGCGCGACCACGCGCCAGCGTCCGGCGCCCGCGGCCCGGGCGGCCTCGGCGTAATCGCGCCGCAGCTCCACGGCCACGATCGCGCGAACGCCGCGTGCCACGTGCGGCCACGCCGCCAGCGCGAACAGCAGCGCCATCAACAGGAACACGTCCGCGGTGGAGAGGACCGCCGGCAGAAGAGCGCGCAGCACGAGCACCAGGTAGACGGCCGGCAGGACCAGCACGAAGTCGGCGAACCGCATCAACCACGCGTCGGCCCGGCCGCCGGCCACGGCCGCGAACGCGCCGAACATCGCGCCGATGAGCAGAGCCCCGAGGGCGCCCAGCAGCGTCACGCCCAGCGACCAGCGCGCGCCGAGCGCCACGCGCGAGAACACGTCGCGTCCCAGCGAGTCGGCGCCCAGCAACAACAGCGGCTGGTCGCCCGCCGATGACTGCAGCAGCGCGCCGCGGCCGATGACCAGGGGCACGCGCGTCGCGGTGTCCACGCCGAACTGCCGGCGCAACCGGTCGGTCAATGTCTGCGGATAAAAGAACGGGGCGTGGAAGCCGGCGGCATCGTGCACGCGAACGCGCGTGGGCGGCGCGTACGCGCGATCCGTCAATTGATCACCGGCGCGATGCGGCGCGATCCACGGGGCCAGCAGCGCGCCGAGGGCAACGGCCACGAGGATGGCGCGCCCCACGCGCTGCGCCGGCGTCATGGCGGGTCCGGTGTCGTGGCCGCGCATCATGAGGTCTCCCGCGCGCGCGGATCCACGATCGCGCGCAGCAGATCCGCGATCACGTTGCCGGCCGTCAGGCAGACCGCGCCGGCCAGCGCGCAGCCCGACACGAGAAACACGTCGCGACCGCGCAGCGCGTCGTACATCAGCCGGCCGAGCCCGGGCCACGCGGTGATGACCTCCACGGCAAACGATCCGCCGAAGAGACTGCCGATCACCACGCCGTACACGCCGAGCACGGGACGCAGGGACTGCCGCGACGCGTGGACCCAGATCAGGCGATGCGGCGGAATGCCGCGCGCGGCCGCCGCGACCAGGTCGGGCGCCGACACGACGTCGCGCACGGCCTGCGCCTGAAGCCGCTCGAGCGATGCCGCGAGCGGCAGCGCGAGCGCCAGCGCCGGCACGGCGATCGCCCCGGGCTCGATCGAAAGCCATCCGGTGGACGCGGCGAGCAGCAGCAGCGCGAGGGCGCCGACCACGGGCAGAATCGATACGAGGGCCAGCGACAGCGGCGCGGTCAGGCGCGCGACCCAGTGGCGGGGCGTGGCGCCGCTGATCACGCCCAACGGCAGGCCGATCAGCGTCGCGACGAGAAGCGCGAGTCCGGCCAGACGCGCCGTGGCGGCCGCGCGCTCCAGCACGAGCGCGCGCACGGGACGACCGAACATGGACGACTCGCCCAGGTCGCCGCGCAGCATGCCGCGCGCCCAGGCCAGAGCCTGCTGAGAGAACGGCCGATCGAGTCCGAGCCGCGCGCGTTCGCGCGCGATGACTTCCGGCCGCGCGCCCGACGCGACCAGCTCGGTCGTCGCGTCGCCGGGCGCGAGCCTGGTCAGCGTGAAGGCGCTCGCCGCCACGATCAGCGCGAACGCCGCGGCCGAGACGATGCGGCGAAGGGCAAAGCGGACGAGCGCGAGGTTCACCGGATCGCCGCGCCGGTCACGGCCAGCGTCTCGGGCTTCCAGAGTACCTGCGGCTGCACCACCGCTGGCTCGGCGCCGGTCACGCGCGCGCTCATGGCCACCGTGACCTTCGGGGCGGCAAAAAACACCATCGGCTCATGCTCGGCAAAGACGCGCTGCACGTCGGCGAAGAGCGCGACACGGCGGGCCATGTCCATCGACTCGGACTGCGCGTGCATGAGGTCGTCGATCTGCTTCTCCCACGGCGTGGCCGGCGAGGTCTGGCCCGGGTTCCAGAAGTGGAAATTCCCGGAGCTCAGCCACAGATCGCTGTTGTTCGCGGGATCGAGCGACAGCACGGGCGCGCCATAGTAGGCCGCTTCGTAGTCGCCCCCAACGATCCGGCGGATGAGCTCGCCCCTCTCCAGCGCGACGATGTCGACGCCGAGGCCGATCCGGCCCAGCTGTTCCTGCACGCTGGCCATGGTGTGTTCCAGCAACGTGCTGCCTTTGCGCGTGATCACGGCGATGCGCGCCGGCTTGCCCGACGCATCCTCGAGCTGGCCGTCGCCGTCGCGGTCTTTGAGGCCGATCGACTCGAGCAATGCCTTGGCGCGGGCCGGATCGAAGCTGGCATGGGGCAGCGATGGCACGAACCACGGGCCGTATCCGCGCGTGACCGGACCGTAGGCCGGCTCGGCCGCGCCGAGAAACACCGTGTCAACGATCTTTTGGCGATCCACCGCCAGCGAGATCGCGTGTCTGAGTTCGTCGCGCTGGAGCCATGCCCGTCCTTTGACGCTCGGCGCGCCCGGCTTGAGGTTGAACCAGAGCCCGGTCGGATCGACGCTGACGCCGGCGTCGACGAGCTGCACCTTGTGTTCGGCCGACGCGCGTTCCAGGGCCGCGTAGTCTTCGGCGCGGATCTCGTCAGTCACGAGGTCCAGGGATCCCGCCTGGAGCCGAAGCATCTCGGCGTTCTGATCGGGAATGAACTCGAGCACGAGCTCGTCGAGATACGGCAGGGCACGGCCCGCGCTGTCCTTCCCCCAGTAGTGCAGGTTGCGAACGAACCGCATCCGTTGCCCGGGCTGATATTCCGCCACCACGAACGGGCCGAGCCCCACGATGTCGGCGGGCGGCGTGTTCAAGCCCCAGACGTTACCGAAGTCGCCGCTGTCGAGCGCGGCTTCGAGCGTGTGCCTCGGCAGGATCGGCAGGCTGTCGAGGATGGACAGCCCAGGACCGTATGGCGCGGGAAAGGTAATGGCGACCGTGTGATCGTCCAGGGCCCTGGCGACGAGCGGCTTGTCGTTGATCATCATGCCGCTGGCGATGGCGCTGGCCACCTTGCGGTCGTAGAGCGCGCGGAATGAGAACAGGACGTCGGCGGACGTGAACGGGGTGCCGTCGGAAAAGGTCACGCCCTGGCGCAACTTCAGCGTGAAGGTCAGGCCATCGCTCGAGGCGGCCCATTCGGTGGCCAGGGCCGGCTCCAGTGCCCCGGACACGTGGTTCACGCGGATCAGGGGGGCGCTCGTCAGGCGCGAAATCAGCTCAACCGGGTAAATGGGGGAAACGAGCCGGTTATAGGAGTCCGGCTCGGTCCGCTGGCTGGCGACCAGGCGGCCGCCGATCCCGGAACCCGCCTCGCGGGGCCCTTCGAAATACCACGCCAGCGCTCCAAGAATGGCGACGAAAAGGACCAATTGGAGCAGGCGTTTCCACATGATCTGAGCCTCCGGATCGGGTGTATTATGTTCCGGTTCAATACGGTTCCGGTGAATTGGAGCTTGTCGTATGGTCTTGCAGGATTGAAGTTTCGATCACTTTTCTGTAATGCCGTCACCGACTTTGCGCTGTCACCTTTATGAAATCGCCGGATTGCCCGTGAGTTTTTGGCCGTACTGAAGGGGATGCGTCAGTTTACCGACTGGTACAGTACGTGCGTTGGGATCAGGTCTCTGTCGGACGAGGGGGGCGTGCCCAGTCTTCCGGCAGAGGGCGTTAGCACTCAATATGAGCACACTTACTGATTCCTATCGTCTGCGACGGACGCGGCTGAGGTTCCTGGCCGTCGCGTTCGTGCTTGCCGCGCTGAGTTGGCCCTCGGCGGCGGCCGCGCAGCACCGTGCGCGGATGCCGAAAGAAGTGGCCCAGCACCTGCGGGACAACGAAAGCCAGACCATTGACGTGATCGTCCAGTTGCCGAAGTCGGTGGTCGACCGGCTGTCGCAGGACTACGGGGTCAAGGTCAAGGACATCATCGACGGCGCGGGCACCGTGCTCACCGTGCGTCCGTCGCAGCTGGATCTGCTCTCACTCGATTCACAGGTTTCCGCGATTGGTCTGGACGGCAAGGTGTTCGGCCGGATGGCGTTCCCGGCGCAGGTGGCGCAGGTGACCGGCGCCGATCAGGTCTGGCCGCTCAACGGCCGCCGGTTCGCCGGGATCACGGGTCAAGGCGTGGGCGTGGCGATCATCGACTCCGGTATTGCGGAGAACGAAGATCTGGAGGACCGCATTCAGCTGTCGCGCGACTTCACCCGCACGAATTCGTCAGGTGACGGGTCGGAGGGCGACGCGGTTGATTACTACGGCCACGGCACCCACATTGCCGGCATCGTCGCGGGCAGCGGCGAGGGCAGCCGGGAAGACAACATCGGCGGCAATGTGGGCATGGCGCCGGGCGCGGCGCTGATCAATTTGAAGGTGCTCGAGTCGGACGGGTCGGGTTCGGTGTCGACGGTGATGCGCGCGATCGAATGGTGCATTAGGAATCGCGAGCGGTACAACATCCGGGTGATCAACCTGTCGCTCGGCCGGCCGACCAGCGACAGCTTCCTCGACGATCCGCTGGTGGCCTCGGTGGAAAAGGCGGTGCGGGCGGGCATTGTGGTGGTCACCGCAGCCGGCAATCTGGGCGTGTACGAGGATGCGCCCGGTCATTGGGTGCATGTGGTTGGCGGCATTGAATCACCGGGCTACGCGCCGGACGCCATCACGGTAGGCGCGACGAATTCACACGAGACGGTGTATCGCTCGGACGACACGATTCCGGACTGGAGTTCGCGCGGGCCGGTCGGCAACCCCGAAGATCCGTCGTCGTGGATGATCAAGCCGGACGTGGTCGCGCCTGGCGTGCACGTGGTATCGACGTCCAATGTCGACACCGTGCTGTGGAAGACGCTTCCGGTGTCCAGCGACGGCACGGACCCCCGCATCCTGACGAAGAACGGCGGCGTGTATCTGCGCCTGTCGGGCACGAGCATGTCGACGGCCGCGGTTTCCGGCGTCGCGGCGTTGATGCTGCAGGCGAATCCACGGATGACGCCGGCGCAGGTCAAGTTCGCGTTGCAGCTGACCTCGCAGCACCTGAACGACTACGGCCTGATCGAGCAGGGCGCCGGCGAGATCAACGCGCCGCTGGCCGTGGCGTTGGCCCGCAGCCGCAACCCGCTGTCGTTGACGATGGCGGACACCATCGGCGGCGAAACGGTTTCGGCCGGAGGCGTGGTTTTCGGCAGCAACCTGGTCTGGGTCAACAGCACGGTCGGTTTTGCCAGCCACGTTTCGCCCAATACTCTGGTGTGGGGTAACACTCTGGTCTGGGGCAACACTCTGGTCTGGGGCAACACTCTGGTCTGGGGCAACACTCTGGTCTGGGGCAACACTTTGGTCTGGGGCAACACTTTGGTCTGGGGTAACACTCTGGTCTGGGGTAACACTCTCGTCTGGGGTAACACTCTCGTCTGGGGTAACACTCTCGTCTGGGGTAACACTCTCGTCTGGGGTAACACTCTCGTCTGGGGTAACACTCTCGTCTGGGGTAACACTCTCGTCTGGGGTAACACCTTGGTCTGGGGTAACGCGGCGTGTATTGATCAGCCTTCTGGCGGCAACGGTCCTTCGCCGTGTGGAGCCGGGTCATGAGCAGAGTGACTTCTC
>JAKALV010000211.1 GCA_021824055.1 Acidobacteriota bacterium | reverse complement strand
CCTCTACCTCGACCTGATCAAGGCGCTGCCGAACACGGACATCCGTTTCAGCTACGACTACAGCAACTCGGACAACGCGTTCGTCCACAGCGGCCCGCGCATTCAGGAACTGTCGACGAACACGGCGCTCACGGCCGGCGACTCCAAGCCGTGTTTCGGGGCCGTCACTTCCTGCTTCGAAGCCTTGCCGAACGTCACCAACACCTGGCAGCAGATGAAGGTTGACGCGAAGCACATGTTCACGCGCAAGGTCGGGTTCGGGCTGGGCTATTGGTACGAGAAGTTCGCAATCAGCGACTTCGCCACCACGAACCTGGCCGATGGCTCGCCGCGCATGGATCCGCTCGGTGGAATCACCACCGGCTACGGCAACCGGCCGTACAAAGGCCAGACCGGCATGGCGCGACTGATCTTCGTCTTCTAGTTTTGACCGGGAAGCCCTTGACATGACGTGGTGAGAACCCAATACCACGTCATGTCAAGGGCTTCCCGGTAGGCAAGACACGCGGCGGGGACGCGCACAGGCGCGCCCCCGCCGGTTTGCGTACAGGACGCCAACACGCTACCCTCCACCTGCTTCCCCGGAACGGAACGTCAGATGTCCGCCGGTCCCGACGACAACCGCCCCCGCATTCGTTTGCTGATCATCGACGACGAAGTTGACGTCCGTGCCTTCATGAAGGACATGGCCGCCGCCTACGCGCTCGACGTCAGCGAGGCCGCGTCGGTCGATGACGCCTTGAGCCTGCTGGCCGCAGGACTGGCGGTCGACGTAGTGTTGTGCGATATCGCGATGCCCGACGGCGGCGCCGAGAAGTGGCTGCGGGTCATCCGCGATGCGTACCCCCAACTCGCATCGCGCACCATCGTCATCACGGGCTGGGCGTCGCCCGACGCCGGCCAGGGCATCCCTGGGATGCGGCCCGACCAGTGCCTCTACAAACCGTTCACGATGGCCGCCATGCGCAGCGCCGCGGATCGGCTCGTGGCGCACTCACACTGATCCCTGACGGCACTCAGATTGACGTAGGCGGCGGGCTGGCAGCGTTTATGCAGTCTCCGGGGGCATGTTCGGGAGACCGTGGGTTCTCGTCCTCGCAGCCGGCGCCGGCCGGCGCCTGTCCGGTGTGACAGGCCCAGTGCCGAAGCAGTTCTTCCGTCCGGCGGACGGACCTTCACTTCTCGAGAACACGCTCGATCGTCTCGGCGACATTGCGGAGCCACGCCGCACGGTCACCGTGGTCGACCGTACGCATCGGCGGCATCTGGCGGCCACCGGTCTGACGCGCCGACTGGGCGAAGTGCAATACCAGGAACAAGATAGAGGCACCGCCGTGGGCGTGTTGCTCGGCCTGTCGGCCATTCTCGAACGCGCGCCGCACGCGTTCGTGATCATGACGCCCTCCGATCACGCGGCGGCGCAGGGCTGGCAGTTTCGCGCCGGCCTGACGATGGCGATGGGTGAGGTGGCGACCGGCCGCTCGGATGTCGTGCTGTTTGCCGCCGAGCCGACCAACGCGAGCCCGGACTACGGCTGGATCACCGCCAGGGGCGACGGCCTGAACGTCCGGTCCGTCGACAGGTTCGTCGAGAAACCGACACGTGATGAGGCGGTGCAGTTGCTGCGCGCCGGCGCCGTCTGGAACACGATGGTGTTGCTGGCGCGGGCGGCGGCCCTCGAACGCCTGTTCGTACAGCACCTGCCGCAGCACGCGGCTGTCTTTGCCCACGCACGCACGCTCAAGTCCGGCGAACGCGCGGAGTTCCTGCGCGAACGCTACGCGGACCTGCCCGAGGCCGACTTCTCCCGAGACGTGCTGACGCCCGCGAGCGGACTCTCGCTCTACACCTGGCCGGCCTCCATGGGCTGGTGCGATCTGGGCACGCCGGAACGCTTCAACGCGTGGAATCGGTCGCTGGAGCGCCGGGCCATGACGGGCACGGACTACTATGCCGCCCCGCCCATCCGCTACTGAGCGCCTCGGCCGCGACCGCGCCTCCCTCGGACGCTCGCTCGCCGATCAACTGATCTACACGATGGGGAAGGACCCCATCACCGCCACGCCGGGTGACTGGTTCAAGACGACCGCCTACGCCGTGCGCGAGCGCCTCATCCAGCAATGGATGGAGACGATGCGGAGCTACTACCGCGCGGACGCCAAGCGCGTGTACTACTTTTCGCTCGAGTTCCTCACCGGCCGCCTGCTCTCGAACAGCCTCATCAATCTCGGTTGCGAGGACGCCTGCCGCGACGCGCTCCACGACATCGACCTGTGCCTGGCCGACATCACCGAGATCGAGCAGGATGCCGCGCTGGGCAACGGCGGCCTCGGGCGCCTGGCCGCCTGCTACCTGGACGCGATGGCCACGCTGTCACTGCCGGGCTATGGGTACGGCATCCGGTACGAGTACGGCATGTTCCGGCAGCGCATCGAACACGGCGCGCAGGTCGAGCGGCCGGACAACTGGCTGCGCGAAGGCAATCCGTGGGAGTTTCAGCGCCCCGAGGTGCTGTTTCCCGTCAAGTTCGGCGGCCGCGTCGTGCAGTTCACGGACGAGGCCGGCGAATCCCGCTCTCACTGGATCGACGCCGACGAGGTGATGGCGCAGGCGTTCGACACGCCGGTGCCCGGCTACGGCACGTCCACCGTCAACAACATGCGGCTGTGGTCCGCGCGGGCGTCGCAGGATTTCAATCTCAATCAGTTCAACGACGGCAACTACCTCAAGGCGGTTGAGGAGAAGAGCGAATCGGAAAACCTCTCGAAGGTGCTGTACCCGAACGACACCACGCATCAAGGGCGCGAGCTGCGGCTCAAGCAGCAGTACTTCTTCGTGTGTGCCTCGATTCAGGACATCCTGCGCCGCTTCCTGAGCGCGCATGCGAGCCTCGACGAACTGCCGGACAAGGTCGCGATTCAGCTCAACGACACGCACCCGGCCATCGCCATTCCCGAGCTCATGCGCGTGCTGATGGACGTGCACCATCTCGAGTGGGGCCCGGCCTGGCTCGCGACAGAGCGGGTGTTCTCGTACACGAACCACACGCTGATGCCTGAAGCGCTCGAGACCTGGCCCGTCGAGCTGTTCGAGCGCGTGTTGCCGCGCCACCTGCAGATCATCTACGAGATCAACCAGCGCTTTCTCGATGAGGTCCGCCACCGCGATCCGGGCGACCTCGACAAGCTGCGCCGTCTCTCGATCGTTGATGAGGACAACGGGCGCCGGCTGCGCATGGCGCATCTGGCGATCATCGGCAGTCACCGCGTGAACGGCGTCTCCGAGATCCACACGGCGCTGATGAAGACCACCACCTTCGCCGAGTTCCACGCGCTTTGGCCGGACCGCATCATCAACATCACCAATGGGATCACGCCGCGGCGCTGGCTGCGCCACGCGAACCCGGCGCTGTCGGCCCTCATCACGTCCGAACTGGGCGACGGCTGGGTCCGCGACCTGGCCCAGCTCCGCGGGCTCGCTCCGCTGGCGGACGCGCCGGAATTCCGCGCGCGCTTCCGCGAGGTGAAGCACGAGGCCAAGGCCCGGCTCGCCCGGCGTATTCACGAGCTCGTCGGCGTCCGCGTGGATCCCTCGTCGCTCTTCGACGTGCAGGTCAAGCGCATCCACGAATACAAGCGGCAGCTGCTGAACGTCCTGCACGTCATCACGCGGTACAACCGCCTGCGGGCGGGGCAGCGCGCGGGCGTGAAGCGGACGGTGATCATTGCCGGCAAGGCCGCGCCCGGCTACGCGATGGCGAAGGGGATCATCCGGCTCATCCATGCGGTGGCCGACGTCGTCAACTTCGATCCCGCGATCGACGACCGGCTGAAGCTGGTGTTTCTACCCGACTACAACGTGTCGAACGCCGAGAAGATCATCCCGGCGGCCGACCTGTCCGAGCAGATTTCCACGGCGGGCACCGAGGCGTCCGGCACGGGCAACATGAAGCTGGCGCTCAACGGCGCGCTGACCATCGGCACGCTCGACGGCGCCAACATCGAAATCGGCCGCGAAGCCGGCGCCGACAATATCTTCACGTTCGGGCTGACCGCCGCCGACGTCGCCGGCTGGCGCGCCGCGGGCTACGATCCCGCGTCGATCTACGCGGCCAACAGTGAGCTTCGTGACGCGCTCGACATGATTCGCGACGGCTACTTTTCGATGGACGAGCCGGACCGGTTCGCGCCGATCGTCGACGCGCTGCTGGCCCATGGCGATCACTTCATGCTGCTCGCCGACTATGCGGACTACGTCGCGTGTCAGGATCGCGTGGACGCGCTCTATCTGGATCCGGACGAATGGTCGCGCCGCGCGATTCTCAATATCGCGGCCATGGGCCGCTTCTCGGCCGACCGTGCCATCCAGGAGTACGCGGACGATGTCTGGAACATAAAGCCCGTCTCCTGTTAGGGCAAAGGGCAGAGGGCAAAGGGCAGAGGTAAAGGGAGAAGGGCAGAGGGAAGAGGTAGGGAAGAGGTGGTGGGAAGGATGCTGTCCTTTGACCTACCTGTTCCCTTTGCCCTCTTGCCTTCGCCTTTGCCCTCTGCCCTTTGCCCTCTGCCCTAACCAGTGTTCGATCTGTGAAGTACCATCAGTTTGATGCCCCCTGCTTCCGCCCTGCTGCTGTGGCTGTTTCTTCGCTCCGCGCTGCTGCCGCACGAGGCGGCCGGCGTGGCGATTCCCGCCGGCGAACTGCCGTCGGCGCGCTCGGCGTACGGCTGGCTCGAGACATCGGCGCCCGAGATCATCAGCGACCGCTTCGACAGCGGCGGGCTGACGCTGGGCGCGCCGGTGCGCATCGGCGTGCACGGCACGTCGGCGGCCGATACGACGTTCCGGATCAACGGGCTTGACGCCACGAGCACCCTGCGGCCCGGCACGCCGATGGTGCTGCCGGATGTGATCGGCGCGGCGTCGATCAGCGTGACGCGGCTGGCCAGCAGCGTGTCGATGAGCGCGCCGGGTCCGGTGGTCGACTGGCAGCCGATGACGGGCGAGAAGCGGGCGATCGTCGCGGAAGGTTTCTTCATGCCCAAGGCCTGGGCGATCAAGACGAGCGGGGCGAGCGCGATGCCGATCGAGCAATTACGATCGCTGGCCGACGGGTCGCTCCTGATCAGCGGTGAGCTGGTGCCGGGCAGGTCCAACGCGGTGCTGGCTGCGCATTGGGCCCGCTCCGAGCGCCTGCGGCGCGCAAATCCCACTCAGCTCGAGGCCAGCCAGTTGTCGCTCGTCGGCAACGTGACGTTCACGCCCACCGATCGCGATCAGGCGCAGGCGACGCTGATCGTGCAGCGCGCCTCACCGGCGGCGGCAGCCTCACCGGCCGCGACCGACGACTCCTACGGCACGGCGCAACTGGCCTGGCGCCGCGCCGACAAGGGGCACGCCGCCTATCACGCGTCCGGCGGCTACCAATGGGTGGACGCCACGCGGGTGCCGGCCGCGTCCGCATCGATCGATTCAGCCTTCGACGGCGCGGTGTTTCCCGCCGTGTTCCGTCCCGCGGGCAACGAGCGCGTCCTGCGCGTGGCCGCCGACGTGGCCCTCGCGCCGCTCGAGGCGCTCGGCGTCACGCATCGCCTGCAGGCATGGGGGTCGTTCGATCGGTCGGCGATGACGCCGAGCCTGGCGTCCACGTCGCTGATGGCCGAATCGGTCAACGGCGTGGCCGCGCGCGTGTGGCGAATCGACATGCCGGCGGCCGCGGCGTCATGGACCGCATCGACCGGCGCGCTGTTTGCCGCCGATCGCATGGGCAGCGAAGACGCCTGGATCGAGCTGGGCGTGCGCGCGGAATCGCTGCAAGCGTCGAACGGCGGCGCGACATCGATCACCTGGACCGATGTCTATCCGCACGCCGCGTTCGACCTCTT
>JAKALV010000210.1 GCA_021824055.1 Acidobacteriota bacterium | reverse complement strand
CGAGTTCCGGGTGCAGTTTCCAGGCGGCGACACGCGGTGGCTGTACGGCAACGCCGTGCCGGAGCGCGAGCCGGACGGGTCCGTGTTGTGGCACGGGTTCATCAGCGACACCACGGACCATCGCGCCACGAAGGCGGCCAGAGATGAGCTCGAGGAGCAGCTGCGACAGGCCCAGAAGGTCGAGAGCATCGGCCGCCTGGCCGGCGGCGTCGCGCACGACTTCAACAACCTCCTCACGTCGGTGCTGGGGTTCGCGTCGATCGCCAAGGGCAAGCTGCCTCTCGGGTCACCCGCGGCGCGCGACCTGGATCGCGTGATCGAATCGGCGGAACGCGGCGCCGGCCTAACGCAGCAGTTGCTCGCCTTTGCCCGTCGGCGCATCGTCAAACCGGAGGTCGTCAACCTGCACGTCGTGCTCGAACGCGTGGGCCCGATGATCCGGCGGCTGCTCGGCGAGCACATCGAGTTCGTCCTCGACACCGATCCGGCCGTCGGGGCCGTGAAGATCGACGTGGGCAGCGTCGAACAGCTTGTCATGAACCTGTCGCTCAACGCGCGCGACGCGATGCCGAACGGCGGATCGCTGACGATCCGCGCGCGCGACGTGACGCTGACTGCCGCGGAGGCCCGCGCGCATGTCGACCTCGAGGCCGGCCCGCACGTGCGCGTGACGGTGGAAGACACCGGATCGGGGATGCCGGCCGACGTGCTCGCGCGCGTCTTCGAGCCCTTCTTCACGACCAAGCCCACGGGCCACGGCACGGGCCTGGGCCTCGCGGTCTGCCACGGCATCGTGCGCCAGGCGGGCGGGCGCATCCTCGTCCGCAGTGAACCGGGCCGCGGCACAACGTTCGAGATCTTTCTACCGCACATCAACGCACCCGCGCCGATGTCGGCGCCAATCGTGCCGGCTCAGCCGGTTCCACGCGGATCCGAAACGCTGTTGGTCGTGGAAGACGACGCGACGATCCTGTCGCTGGTGAGCCAGGCGCTCGCGCGGCTCGGCTACCGGGTGCTGAGCGCGTCTGACGGACTGGCCGCGATGGAGCGCTACGGCGACTGGCCGGAGCGCATCGACCTGCTCGCCACCGACGTGGTGATGCCCAAGATGGGCGGCCGCGAGCTGGCGATGCTGCTGACGGCGAAGCGTCCCGATCTCAAGGTGCTGTACGCGTCCGGCTACACCGAGGACGCCATCGTGCAACACGGCGTGCTGGAACCCGGCGTGCAATTCATCCAGAAACCGTACACGCCCGCGTCGCTCGCATCCCGCATTCGTCAGATGCTGGACGACGCCCGCTGAGGGCGCGGTCGCATGGTACCATTCAGGACGTGCAGAAGTGCCCGTCCTGCGGATCGTCGCGCGTCTATCCCTCGCGCGCGCGATCCGTGGTCGAGCGTTTGCGGCGCATCTTCAGTGAAAAGCAGCCGTACCGCTGCCACTCGTGCAATCGGCGCATGTGGTACGAAATCCGCCTGCCGATGACCGAAGGCCCGGACGGCGAACCGGAAGATCTCCGGACGGGACTCTCGTCCCGCCCCATCACCGCGGACGAGTTGGATCGACTCGATCGGAGCGAAGACCGTTGAGCTGGTCGCGCAGCATCGGCGTGAGGATCAGCTGCAGCGCCCGGCTGTAGCTGCGCACGCCGTCTTCGACCTGATTGGCCTTCAGATATTCGTCATACACCCTGAACGATGTCTGCCGCACCTTCGGCTGAATCAGCTTCCATCGCTGAGCCAGGGCGGCCAGGTCCTCGAGCACGCCGGGATCGGCGTGCGCCAGCACGTCACGCCACGCGCGCGCGGGCAGCGCCGAGCTTGTTTCCACCAGCAGATACATTGACGCGCTGTACACCAACGGCTCGTCGCCGCGCATGCAGGCCGACCATCCCAGCGCGCTCGCCTCCGCTTCGTCGGCCAGCCCGGCCAGATGTCCCCACTCGTGCGCCAGCACGAACGGCCGCTCGAACGGCAGCAGGTCGGGATGCACGAGCGATTCGAGCGCGAACGGGTCCACCATGCCGTTCACCCCGGCCCGCGTGAAGAACGGCGTGAAGATCGTGTACTTCGGGCGTCCGGTGACAATCAGCGGGGGCAGGCCAAGGCGCGTCAGCGACAGATTGAAGGGCGCCGGCAGGACGTCCGCGACGTCATCGTAGCTGAGCAGATGCCGGCGCGCGGCCGGCCGCGTCCGCGCGGCGAGCGACGACGCGTCGAGGGCCAGCTGCCGCAGATCGTCCGTGGAGGCGGCGGGCGGCGTCACCGGCGCCAAGAGCGTCATCAGCGGCGTGCGCCGGTAGTTCAGGCCCCACAGCAACAGGAACGCCAGCAGGACGTAGCCGGTGGCGCGCGCGATCCGGCGTCCGGCCTGGGCCAGGGCGGCGATCGGTCCGGCGGCCCGCGCATCGCGGACCAGGAGCGCGAGCCGGCGCAGACACAGGCCGACGGCGATCGCGATCAGGACGTCAAACCAGGTCCAGGGCGTGAGGTTGGAGATCGTGGTGAGGAAGGTCTGCTCCCAGCGATACAGTCCGCGCGAATAGGCCACGTCCACAAACGCCGCGGGCCACGGGGCGGTCAACAGCAAGGCAGCCGCCAGCGGCGGCCACCACCAACCTGAGACTGGGCGCGGGTTCACCTACCTATTATCGGCGATCGATTCGTGAGTAATCAGCCGCACAGATCGTTGGTAGGTCACATACGAAAATGCCCACTCGGTCATGACCGATAGACGATTTCGAAATCCGATGAGTTTGTAGACGTGCAGAAACACCCAGGCGAGCCACGCCGTGAAACCTTTCAGCTGAATCCGGCCCAAATCGCACACCGCGGAATTGCGTCCGATCGTGGCCATGTTGCCAGGATCGTCATACACAAATGGCGCGGATGTTTCATGTTTGAGCGCGCGCACAATGTTTTTCGCGGCGTGGTCCGCCTGCTGCAGCGCGACCTGGATCACGCCGGGCAAGGGCCGGCCATTCGGCCCCGGAAATGCGGCCAGATCGCCCACGACGAAGACGTTCGGTTGGCCGGGCACGGACAGGTCGGGTAACACCTGCACGCGCCCAGCGTGATCGATCGGCGCGCCAAGCGACGCGCCCAGCGGCGAGGCCGCCACGCCGGCGGCCCACAGAATGGTGCCGGCGTCGATCGTTTCCGTGCCCACGCGCACCTGGCCCGGCGCGATCGACGTCACGGCACTGCCCGTCCACACCGACACGCCGAGCCGTTCGAGCGCGCGGCGGGCGAAGGCGCGTAGCGCATCGGGGTAAGCGGCGAGCACCGACGGTCCGGCTTCAATGAGGATGATGCGCGCCGTCTCGGGCGCGATCATGCGGAAGTCGCTGGCCAACGCGTGCCGCGAAATTTCCGCGAGCGCGCCGGCCAGTTCCACGCCAGTCGGCCCCGCGCCAACCACAACGAAGGTCAGCAGGCGCCGTTGCGCCAGCGGATCGCGCTCGCGCTCGGCCCGCTCAAATGCGAGGAGCACTTCGCGCCGCACCGTCAACGCGTCTTCGAGGGTCTTGAGTCCCGGCGCCACGCGCGCCCAGTCGGCATGCCCGAAGTACGCGTGCGTGGCGCCGCTGGCCACAATCAAGTAGTCGTACGGCACCTCGCGATCGCCGGGACCGTCACGAAGCTGCACAACCCGCCGCGCGGCGTCCACCGCCTGCACGTCCGCCATCTGCACGCTGACGTTGCGCTGGCGCCGCAGAATCCATCGGATCGGCGACGCGATATCGCCCGGCGACAGTCCCGCGGTGGCCACTTGATACAGCAGCGGCGTGAACACGTGATGGTTGCGCCGGTCGAGCAGCGTCACCTGTACGGGCGCGCGCGCCAGCGCCTTGGCGGCCTGCAAGCCGCCGAAGCCGCCACCGATGATCACCACGCGCGGAGGCGCCATGCGACTAAAGGCTGAACACCCGGACGCCGCCGAAGATCAGCAGAATCACCACCTGCGCGACCCACGCAATGGCGCACACGGCAAGCGCGCGGGACGTGGAGTCGTAGTCGAGGGCCTGTCGCACCGCGATGACGTTGGCGATGAGCACCCAGATGCCGATGACGAACAGCGAGAAGACCCACCCGCCGGGCACGATCGCGACCACATGCAGGATGCCGGCGGCCTGGGCAAATCCGCAGGCGCGCAGCAGCTGGCCGAGATCCGCCTCGGTATTGCGCCCCGGCAGCAGACGCGTGCCGATCAGCCAGATCAGAACGGCGCTCAGTCCCCAGCCGACCAGCGCGCCGATGATCGAGCGAACGATCGCAAACTGCCCGCTGGCCGACGACCACCCCACCGCCGTGGCGATGCTCGCAAGCAGCACCACGGCCGCCGCCTGACCTGTCGCGGTCGCATCGTGCTCCACGTCCTCGAACGCCGCCGCTTTCAGCTGCATCGCCCCAAGGACCCGCTCGCCGAAACTCGCCATGCCCGCCTCCTGCGGCCACGATAACAGATGTGCTGCGCTAGACTTGCGTATGCCTGATCCTGCCATCCAGCCGCCCCGGACCTGGGGGCACACGGTCGTTCACACCGCGTGCCCGCTCGATTGCCCCGATGCGTGCAGCCTCGCGGTCACGATTGAACGGGGACGCGTGAAGCACATCGACGGCAGCACGCTGGCGCCATCGACCGGCGGCTACATCTGCGGCAAGGTCCGCCGTTTTGACCGGCGCATTTACAGCGACGAGCGCATTCAACATCCGATGATCCGCAAGGGGCCCAAGGGCCGCGGCGACTTCATGCGCATCACGTGGGATGAAGCGCTGGATCTGGCCGCCGACAAGATGCGCGAAGCGGCGGAGCGCTACGGCACCGAAGCGGTGCTGCCGTTCCACTACGGCGGCTCGAACGGCGTGCTCACCAACGAACTCGAAGACGCGCGGCTGTTCCGGCGCTTCAAGGCGTCGCGTCTCGCGCGCACCGTGTGCGCCGCGCCCACCGGCGTGGCGGCCACCGAGATGTACGGCAAGATGGCCGGCGTCGCGTATGACGACTACGAGCTCGCCAAGCTGATCATCGTCTGGGGCGCGAACCCGTCGGCGACCGGCATTCACCTGCTTCCGCACGTCAAGCGCGCGCAGCAGGCGGGCGCTCGGGTGATCGTGGTGGATCCGCGACGCACCCCCCTGGCCCGCCAGGCCGACCTTCATCTGGCGTTGCGTCCGGGCACGGACCTCGTGGTCGCGCTGTCGCTGATCGGCGCGTTCTTCGAGCGCGGGCGCGCCGACCTCGCGTTTCTCCGCGATCACACCACGGGCGCGGACGATCTGCGCCGGATGGCGTCCGCATGGACGTTCGAGCGCGCGGCGGCCGAAGCGGGCCTCTTTGCAGCCGATCTCGAGACCGCATATTCCTGGTACGCCGACGACACGCCGGCGGTCATTCGCTGCGGATGGGGACAGGAGCGCAACCGCAACGGCGGCGCCGCCACGATGGCGATTCTGGCCCTGCCGGCGGTGGCCGGAAAGTTCGGCGTGCGCGGTGGCGGCTACACGATGAGCAACTCGGCCGCGTACGGCATCAAGGCCGAAGACCTCGTCGCCGAGCCGGTCGCCGGCACGCGCCTGGTCAACATGAATCATCTGGGCCGCGCGCTGACCGAGTTCAACGATCCGCCGGTCACCGTGCTCTTCACCTACAACTGCAATCCGCTGGCGACCATGCCCGATCAGAACCGGGTGCGGCGTGGCCTCGAGCGCGAGGACCTCTTCACCGTTGTCTTCGATCAGGTCATGACCGACAGCGCGCTCTACGCGGATTTGCTCCTGCCGGCGACGTCGTTCTTCGAGCATTACGACATCGCGAAGGGGTACGGCGCCTATCATCTGCATCTGGTCCGGCCCGTGATCGACGCGATCGGCGAGGCGCGGCCGAACCACGAAGTGTTCCGCGAACTGGGCGCGAGGCTTGGCGTG
>JAKALV010000209.1 GCA_021824055.1 Acidobacteriota bacterium | reverse complement strand
CAGATAGATGTCGATCTGGCCGAAGGTGGTTGGGAGGTCGATCACAGTAGACATTGTGTGCGCTGCATGCGACATTTGGGTGTGGCAGCCATTTTGCTGAGATTCTCCCCGATGCGTCGACGACTGCCTGCTCTGCTATTGGCCCTGCTGGGGTCCACCGGTCTCAGTGCCTGCGGCACATCGACCTCCCCCACCGTCGTTTCTCCCACGATCACGCTCTCATTCGCGAGCCGCATCCAGGAACACGGCTCGGCGTGGCGGTCGTTCGCCGTCCCCACCGCCGGATCGGTGAAGGTGCAGCTGACCTCGGTCTCGCAGGCCAACGCCGTCGTCGGGCTGGGCATCGGCACGGTCAACGGGGCGAACTGCGCGCTGTCGCAGAGCCTGCAGACAGCCGCCAACAGCGCGGCCGATTCGCCCCAGATCACGACCACGCTCGGCGTCGGCACCTACTGCGTGCAAGTGTCGGACATCGGCAACCTCACGACGATCGTCGACTTCACCGTACTGATCACCACACCGTACTAATTCCCGAGACTCACCTGCGTTTGACGTAACCGGCCCTGCGCTGCGTGCGCCGGGCCGAAGCCCGCCGCCTGCGAAGGTCACGCTACGAAGGTCACGCCAACCCCGGCGGCCGCCCGTATAATGGCGGCGCCTGAAGGGCTTCATCACACATGGCTGACTCACACCCGCCGAAACTCACGGTTGACCCTGCGGCGCCCGCGCCCGACGGCGCCACGCGCCGCGAGTTCATCGCGACGGGCGCGATTGCCGCGGCCGCGTTCATGATCGTGCCGCGCCACGTGCTCGGCCGCGGCCAGACGCCGCCGAGCGACACGCTCAACATCGCGGTGGTCGGCATCAACGGCATGGGCGCCAGCAACGCGCAGGCCGTGATGAGTCAGAACATCGTGGCGATCTGCGACGTTGACGACCGGCTCGTCGAGGACCGGCTCGAGGATTGGCGCCAGTCGTTGCGGCCCCGGCCGCCCGCGCCACCACCGGCGCCGCGCGCGAGCGTCAACGCGCCGCCGCCACCGCCAACGCTCGACTGGGAGACGTTCGGTCCATCGACGCTGCAGCGCGCCGCCAACGAACGGTGGCGCCCGATGCCCACCGCCGACGCCGTCAGGCGTTTCGTCGACGAGCAACTGCCCCGCCTCAAGCGCCACCACGATTACCGCGAGATGCTCGCCGCGCAGAAAGACATCGATGCGGTCATCATCGCCACGCCCGATCACATGCACGCGCCGATCGCGTCAGCGGCGATGGCCGCGGGCAAGCACGTGTACGTGCAGAAACCGATGTGCTGGTCCGTCTCCGAAGCGAGGCATCTGGCCCGACTGGCGGACGCCAACCCGAAGCTCGTGACGCAGATGGGCAACCAGGGCCACTCGTACGACGATGCGCGGCGCGGGCAGGATTATCTGGCATCGGGCGTGATCGGCGACGTCACGGACGTGCACGTCTGGACGAATCGTCCGCTCGGCTACTGGCCGCAGGGCATTCCGCGTCCGGCCAAGTTCGACGGCGACTGGAAGAAGCTCGGCTGGGCCAACGCGGGCATCAGCCGGCGGTTGGCCGACGCGTTCATGAAGAAGGTAAAGACGGGCGTGCCGAAGGGTCTGCACTGGGATCTGTTTCTCGGCGCGGCGCCCGACGTCGAGTACCACCCGATCTACCATCCGTTCAACTGGCGCGGCTGGGTGGACTGGGGCCAGGGCGCGCTCGGCGACATGGGCGCGCATCTCATGGATCACCCTGTCTGGGGCTTGAAGCTCGGGCATCCGACGACCATCGAGACGCTGTCGACGCCGTACAACGGCGTCAGTTATCCGAATGCGACGACTGCGCACTATCACTTTGCCGCGCGTGACGGCATGCCGCCGGTGAAGCTGACGTGGTACGACGGCGGCTTCATGCCGGAGCGGCCCGGGGAGCTGGGCGAGGTCCCGCTCGACAAGGGCAGCGGCGGCGTGCTGTACGTGGGCACCAAGGGCAAGATGCTGCAGGACAACACGGGCTCGCGGCCGCGGTTGCTGCCGGTGGAACTGCACAACAGCTTCGGCCCGCCGCCCGAACGGATGCCCCGCGTGCCCAACCAGGCGCACGAAATGAACTGGGTGAACGCGATCAAGGGCACCGACACGATCTCGTGCCCGTTTTCCTACGCGGCGCACCTCACCGAGATCATGCTGCTCGGCGTGGCGGCGCTGCGATCCGGCACGCGTCTGCAGTACGACGGCCCGAACATGCGCGTCACGAACAGCGCGGCGGCCAACAGCTTCTTCACGCGCGACTATCGGAAAGGGTTCGGACTCGCATGAACACACGCCAGCGTCTCTTCATCATGATGGTGCTCGAGTTCTTCATCTGGGGCGCCTGGCTGCCGCTGATCTTCGGCTACCTGCCGAGCCTGGGCTTCACGCCCGGCCAGCAGTCGCTGATCCTCAACGCTTTTCCCGCGGCCTCCATCGTCGGCGTGTTCTTCAGCAACCAGTGGGCCGACCGGTCGTCCTCGCCCGAGCGGGTGCTGGCGCTGTCGCATCTGGTGGGCGGCCTCGCCATTCTGGGATGCGGTTTCACCAGGAGCTTCATGCCGTTCTTCCTGCTGATGCTGGTCCACTGCCTGCTCTACGTGCCGACGATCTCGATCACGAACTCGATCGCGTTCGCCAACATGAAGAACGCCGACAAGGAGTTCGGGATCGTGCGCATGGGCGGCACGGTCGGGTGGATTCTGGCCGCGTGGCCGTTCGTGTTCGTGTTTGTGAACTGGGACGCGGTGACGGCGGCGCATCCGGCCGGGCTGGTGAACTGGCTCGGCACGGCGCTCGCCAATCCGCTGGTTGGTGACGCCGCCAAGGCGGCCACACGATGGACGTTTGTCGTGGCCGGCCTGGCCTCGCTGGCGCTGGCGGCCTACAGCCTGACGCTGCCGCGCACGGCGCCGAACGCGCGCCCCGCGGCCGCTGCCGGCGGCACGGCCTGGGCCGAAGCCTTCGGCCTGCTCAAGCATCCGTTCATTCTTGTGCTGTGGCTGGTCACGCTCGTCGACGCATTCGTGCACAACTGCTACTTCAACTGGACGGGCATCTTCCTCGGGACGGCGCGCGAGGCGGGCGGCGTCGGCATCGCGTCCAACTGGATCACGCCGGTCATGAGCATCGGCCAGGTGTTCGAGATCCTCACGATGTTCGTGCTGGGCGCCACGCTCAAGAAGCTCGGCTGGAAGGCGACGATGATCGTCGGCATCCTCGGTCACGCCGCGCGGTTCGCCGTGTACGCGCTGTTCCCGGCGAGCGCCGGCATGATCATCGGCGTCCAGATCCTGCACGGCGTCTGCTACGCGTTCTTCTTCGCCACGGTCTACATCTTCGTCGACGCGTATTGTCCGAAGGACATCCGCGCGAGCGCGCAGGGACTGTTCAACCTGCAGATTCTCGGCGTCGGGGTGCTGCTGGCGAATTCGATCTGTCCGTGGCTGCTGCAGAACGTGTACACCACGGGCGGCACGACGGATTTCCGCGGACTCTTCCTGGTGCCGCTCGCCGCCGCGTCCATCGCCGCGATCGCGCTGGCGCTGTTCTTCCGTCCGCCGACATCGGGGCCGGCGGAAGCCGCGAAAGCGGCGTAGGTGGGCTGATTGACATTCGCACGCGGAGACGCGGAGGCGCGGAGGGTCCCGGCCTGGTGGCCCGGCTTCGCCGGGCGAGCGACGGGTGAGGCGCAACGCGGACGAGAGAGCCACCTGAACGCCCGGCTCTCTCGTCCACGTTGCGTCTCACCCGTCGCCGGCCGCCACAGGCGGCCGCCAGGCCGGGACCTCTGGCCCTCTTCACGTCCTTCATGCGCTTCATGGCGGACGCTCTGTCTCTTGATTTTCTCCGCGTGCTCCGCGCCTCCGCGTGAACCGCTTTTCGCTGTGGCCAAATCCCGGTGACGGCGCCACTTCGCACGCTCGTTGTCGGGTGCGGGCACATGGGCACGTCGCATGCCCGCGCGTACCAGCGGATGGCCGATCATTTCGAGATCGTCGGCCTCGTGTCCCGCGGCACGTCGCGGCAGACGCTGTACGCGGAGTTCGGCGGCCGATACGCGGAGTTCAGCGATTTCGCCGACGCGCTCGCACAGACCCGGCCGGAGGCGGTGTGCATCAGCACCTACGCCGAGACGCATGCCGGCTACGCGCTCGCGGCGTTCGAGGCCGGCGCGCATGTGTTTCTGGAAAAGCCGGTGGCCGACAACCTCGCCGACTGCGAGCGAGTCATCGCCACGGCGCGGCGCCTGAAGCGGGCGCTCGTCGTCGGCTACATTTTGAACGTCCATCCATCGTGGCAGAAGTTCACGGCGATTGCCCGCACGCTCGGCACGCCGCTCGTCATGCGGATGAACCTCAACCAGCAGAGTTCGGGCGACACCTGGGCCACGCACAAGCAGCTGCTGCGCACGACCTCGCCGATTGTCGACTGCGGCGTGCACTACGTGGACGTCATGTGCCGCATGACCGGCTCGCGGCCGGTGAGCGTCAACGGCATCGGTGCCCGGCTGGCCGACGACATCGCGCCGGGCCAGATCAACTACGGTCATCTGCAGGTCATGTTTGCCGACGGCTCGGTGGGCTGGTACGAAGCCGGCTGGGGTCCGATGATGAGCGAGACCGCCTTCTTCGTGAAGGATGTCATCGGCCCCAAGGGCAGCGTCAGCATCGTGGCGCAGCGGGCCACCCGCTCCGGCCGGTCGGCGAACATCGACTCGCACACGAGCACTGAAGCGCTCCGCGTGCACCACGCGGCCCTGGACGCGGACGGCGCATTCGCCCGCGCCGACGAGATCATCGCGGTGGACGACGAACCGGATCACGACGAGTTGTGCCGGCGCGAGCAGCTGATGTTCCTGCAGGCGATACGCGGCGAGATCGACCTCACGGCGCACTGGCAGAGCGCGATCGACAGCCTCAGGATCGTGCTCGCCGCCGACCAGTCGTTTCGCGAAGGGCGCACGATCACACTCTGAATCGGAGCATGCTCATGAAGTTGTCTGTAACTCTTCTTGCGTTATCGATTATCGCGGCTGCGTGCGCCAGCGCACCGGTGACGCCGGCATCCAGCGCCGTCACGCCACCGAAGGGATTTGTCGCACTCTACAACGGCAGGGACCTCACTGGATGGCGCGGCGGCGACACGTTCGATCACCGCAAGTACCTCGCGATGACGCCGGAGGCGCGGGCAAAGCAGGACGCCGAGTGGACCGCCGACATGCGCGCGCATTGGCGCGCTGAAGGGCCCGAGCTCGTCAACGACGGCAAGGGCAAGTACGCGACGACGGTCAAGGACTACGGCGACTTCGAGTTGCTCGTGGACTACAAGGCCCTGCCGCTCGGCGACTCGGGGATCTATCTGCGCGGCTGTCCGCAGGTGCAGATCTGGGATCACACGAATCCGGCGGAGTTCAAGAACGGCGCCGAGAAGGGTTCGGGCGGCCTCTGGAACAACTCACCCGGCGCGCCGGGCAAGGACCCGCTCGTGCTCGCCGACAAGCCGTTCGGCGAGTGGAATCACTTCCGCATCCTCATGGTCGGCGATCGCGTGACCGTGTGGCTCAACGACAAGCTGACCGTGGACAACGCGGTGCTCGAGAACTACTACGACCGCAAGACGCCGATCCCGGCGCGCGGCCCCATCGAGCTGCAGACGCACGGCTCGGAGATCCGGTGGCGCAACATCTTCGTGCGCGAGATCGGCCCGGCCGAAGCGAAGAACATTCCGGACAGCGGACGCCCCACACCCGACGTGCTCGCAGCCACCGGCGGGGACATCACGATCGCGCCGATCAACCACGCGACGCTCGAACTCACCTGGAACCACCACGTCATCCTGGTGGACCCGACGTCGCAGGGCAACTACGCGGGCCTGACGTCGCCGGACATCATTCTGGTG
>JAKALV010000208.1 GCA_021824055.1 Acidobacteriota bacterium | reverse complement strand
TATCGTTCAAGTGTCTTCACCATGAACGACACGCCCGCGCCGTACGGCGTCACGGTGTCGCCCACTTGTTTGCCGAGTGTCGCCGTGTAGCGTCCGGGGATCACAATCGGGCCGCCCATCGCACCGCCGCGTCCGCCACCCGGCGCGCCGCCGCCCGCCTGCCCCGCGCCGCCCGCGCGACCCTGCGGTGCTCCGGCTCCGCCCTGACGGCCCGCCGGAGGCGGCGTCTGCTGCGGCGGGTTCTGCGCTTCATCGTCATTCGATGACTCGGTCGGCTCCGCCAGTCCGGGGCCGCCCGCCTGCGTCACGCCCGTGTCGGCGCGCAGGTTCCACGCCTCGCGGTGCAGGCCGAGGTCCTTGGGCGCGTCCATCCGCCGAATCTGCCGGCCGGCCCCGTCCGTGATCGTGATCACGAGCTTCGCATCCGACGCGATCGGCTGGCCGACGCTGTAGGTCAGCACCGCCCCGAACGTCGGGTTCGGCGCCGTCCACACGGGCAGCGACTGCTGCCCTTCGCCGCCGACGGTGTAGAGCGGCACGGTGTCGCGCGTCGGATACAGCGTCGCTTCTGCCGCCAGCGTCTCCGACGTCATCGCGCGCAGCGGGCTGTAGTCGTCGAGCACCCAGAAACCGCGGCCGAACGTGCCGAGCACGAGGTCGCTGTACTGCTTCTGCACCTGCATGTCGCGCACCTGCGTCACCGGCAGGTTGCCTTTGAGCTGCACCCACGCCTTGCCGCCATCGACGCTCGCGTAGACGCCCTGCTCGGTGCCCGCGAACAGCAGATCGCCGTCGACGTGGTCCTGAATGACCGCCCACACGTCGTGCTTGTCCGGAAGATTCGCCGTGATCGAGGTGAACGTGCGGCCGCGGTCCGTGCTCTTCAGGATGTACGGCTTGTAGTTCCCGCGCTGCCAGTCGTTGAACGCGACGAACACGACGTTCGCGTCGCGCGGTGATGCGAAGATGTCGCTGACGTACGTCCACTTCGGCACGGTCGGGAAGTCGTCGACCCGGCGCCAGTTCTTGCCGCCGTCTTCGGTGACCTGCAGGAGCCCGTCGTCGGTGCCCGCGTAGATCAAGCCCTCGAGCAGCGGCGACTCGTCGAGCGCCACGACGTTCGACAGCGCGGTCGTCGACTCGTGCAGCGAGATCGCGTCCGGGTCCTGGACCTTGCCCATGATCGGCAGCTTTCTCCAATCCAGGTTGCGCGTCAGGTCCGGTGAAATCCGTTCCCAGGAATCGCCGCGATCGTCCGTGCGATAGACGTACTGACTCGCCCAGTAGAGGCGCGTCGGAGAATGCGGGCTGATGATGTACGGCGCGTCCCAGTTCGGACGATCCGCATTCGGATCCGCCGCGGCGCCGCCGCGTCCGGCGCGGCCGCCCTGCGGCGCGCCGGCCGCACCCGCCGCACCCGCCGGTCCGCCCGGACCGCCGCCGCGACCGGCCAGGCCGCCGGGGCCGCCCTCGCGCGGACGCACACCCCTGCTCGTGTTTGTCCGCAAATCGTTGCGCGTGATGTTGCCATCCTGCGACTGCCCGTAAATGATGTTCTGGTCCGACGGATCCACGCGCGGCTGGAAGCCGTCGCCGGAGCTCACGTAGAACCAGTCGGTCGTCTGAATGCCCCAGCGGCGATCGGTCCGCGACGGGCCGCACACCGAGAA
Organism: Acidobacteriota bacterium; assembly: GCA_021824055.1. Lineage (GTDB taxonomy): Bacteria > Acidobacteriota > Vicinamibacteria > Vicinamibacterales > SCN-69-37 > SCUN01. The sequence goes on along the minus strand of JAKALV010000208.1, from coordinate 4,280 downwards.
GTTGTCCTGCGCGCCGCCGCACACGCGGTAGAACGGCTTGGCGTTGTCGACGTCGATCTTGTAGAACTGCGTGATCGGCAGGTTCGCGAAAAAGCGCCAGTGCTCGCCCGCGTCGTACGACTCGTGGACGCCGCCGTCGCTCGTGATGATGATGTGGTCCTTGTCGACCGGGTCGAACGTGACGTCGTGGAAGTCCACGTGCACGTACTGGTTCTGCTCCATGTTGATGGGCGCGTTGGGGCCGCCGCCGCGCGGCGCCTGATAGAGCACACTCGACATGTTCGGCACGCCCGTGAAGGTCTTGCCGCCGTCGCGGCTCCATTCGAGCGGCGTGTTGGCCGACCAGATCGTGTCGGGCCGCCACGGATCAACGAAGAGTTCGCAGTAGTACGCGGCGCCGCCGCCCACATAGCTGCTCATCTTTTCCCACTTCAGGCCGCCGTCCACGCTCTTGTAGAAGCCGCGCTCGTCCGCCTTCGCATGCACGATCGCGTAGAGCACCGTGCCGCGCTTGGCCGGCACGGCCTTCTTGCCGCCCTTGGCTTCAACGGCCGGCACAATCGTGCCCTTCGGATCCACCGCAAGCGCGATGCGGCCGACGTCGCCTTTCGGCAGGCCGTTGGTCAGCTTCGTGAACTTCTTGCCGCCATCCATCGACTTCCAGATGCCGCCCTCCGGACCGCCGCCGACCATCTGGCCGACGTGACGCCGGCGCTGGTACGAACCCGCATAGATGATGTCGGGGTTGACCGGGTCCAGCACGATGTCGCTGATGCCCGTGTCCTTGCTGATGGTGAGCGCCGCGCTCCACGTGTTGCCGCCGTCGGTCGTCTTGTACAGACCGCGCTCGCCGCCTTCAGAAAACAGCGGCCCCTGCGACGCCACCCACACCGTGTTCGAGTTGCGCGGGTCGACGATGATCTTGCCGATGTGCTCCGACGTCTTGAGCCCCATGTTCTTGAACGTCTTGCCGGCGTCGGTGCTCTTGTACACGCCGTCGCCGAAGTGAGCGCTGCGCTGGCTGTTGTTCTCGCCGCTGCCCACCCAGATGATGTTCGAGTCTTTCGGGTCGATGACGACGCAGCAGGTCGTGAAGCCGTAGTCGCTGAAGATCGGCTCCCACGTGATGCCGCGATTGTTCGTCTTCCACACGCCGCCGAACGCCGCCGCGGCGTACCAGACGCTCGGATTCTTCCGGTCGATGGCCAGGTCCACCACGCGTCCGGTGTTGATCGTCGGGCCGAGGTTGCGGAACTCCAGAGCCTTGAGCGTGTCGACGTTCAGGCGGTCGGCACTCTGGCCGGACACAAAGGCGCTACCGAACGCGGCGAGGGCCGCGACGGCAATCAGGGATCTCATCATCAGTTTCACAGGGAACTCCAGGTCGGAAGGTTCAAACCGGCCGATTGTGGCACCCGGCGTGATACGGCGCAATACTGGCGGGGCGTGGACGAGCGTCCGGACCCGGCTAATGGCGGGATTCGGGCGTCCAATGCCCGGGGGGAGCAACGTATGACGCCAGCCGTAGCAACTATTTTGATGGCACTCGCCGTGGCCGCCAGCGGAGCCTGGGCGCCGCCGCAGGCGCCGCCCGTGGGACGGGCGTCGCTCAACCTCGGCGTGCCCACGCCGGCCCACACCGTGGGCTGCGAGCACGAGGACGCGAAGGCCAAAGCCAACGGCTGGAACCTGGATTTCAGCTTGGGGGTGTACCGGACCTGCCAGCCGCACGTGATCGCGCCGCGGGCCGTGACGTCGGTCAAACCGCAGTACACGGCCGCGGCCATGCGCGCCAAGATTGAGGGCATCGTCGTCCTCGCCGCCGTCATCGACAGGGATGGCTCGGTGCGAGACGTGCGCGTCCTCCAGTCCGTCGACCGGACCCTCGGTCTGGATGCCAATGCGGTCGACGCCGTCCGCCGCAGCACGTTCGCGCCGGGCCGCCTCGGCGCCAACACGGTGCCGGTGGCCGTGATCATCGAATTGCAGTTCACGCTGCGGTAAGGGCCGATCCCGGACGGTCCGGCCCCGGCCCGCGCCCGCGGTCGAACCCTGCGGTATAGTGCGTGGCCAATGCCCACGCACGACCAGCCGGTGCTTTACTCTGCCGATCTGACAGACTGCGACTCAACGTCCCTGCTCTCGCCCGAGGGTGTTGAGTCGGTGTTTGCCGCGGTTCTGGGGCGGGCGGGCGCGACCGTGGTGAATTCCGTGGCGCACGTGTTCCCCGGCGCCGCGCTCACATGCGTGCTGATTTTGGCGGAATCACATGCCACACTGCATACGTGGCCCGAGACCGGCACGGTGAACATCGATATCTTCTGCTGCTCGACTCGCGTGAACGGCCTGGCCGCGATCCACGAGCTCGCGCGCGCGTTCGGCGCGGCGAACGTGACGGTTCAGGAGATTCCCCGTGCTGACGGACGTCGCCAGCCGGTCCACGCCGGCTAGGTTCGCGCTGCGCTTCGCCGCGTACTCGCTGGCGCTGTTCGGAGCGCTGCGTCTCGGCTGGCTGGAGCTGCACGTCGTCTCGCCGTTCGCCGCCGCGCAAGGCGTGCTGGCGGCGTCACTCTTCGGCACGCCGGCCGCCCCCATGATCACGACGCTTGCGTGCAGCGGCACGGATGCGATCGCGCTGTGCATGGGCGCCGTCCTGGCGTATCCGGCGCGATGGATCAGCCGGCTGACCGGCGCGCTCGCCGGCCTCGCGCTGATCGTCGGGGTCAACATCATCCGGATCGGCACGCTGGGCCGCGCGGCCGGCTCGGGATGGTTCGACGCGCTGCATGTCTTTGTCTGGCCCACGATTCTCACCTTCATGATCGGGGGCTATCTGTTCGTCTGGACGCGCCGCGCCGACGCCGCGGAGCGAATCACGCGGCCGGGCGAGGGCGCGGCATCGTGGCTGCCGGCGTCGAAACCCGCGCGCGTGTTTGTCGCGCTGACGATCGTCCTGATGCTGCTCTTCATCGCGATGTCGCCGCTCTATCTCGAAAGCCCGGCGGTGCTCGAACTCGCCAGCTTCATGGCGGGGGCGGCCGCGGTGGTCCTCGGAGCGATCGGGATTCCGGCGTCGCACACGGCCAATGTGCTCGTGACCGACCGCGGCGCGCTGCTCGTCACGCAGGAATGCATCACCACGCCGCTGATTCCTGTGTATCTCGCGGCCGTCACGGCGTTCGGACGGACGTGGCGGTGGCGGACCCTCGGTTATCTCGCGACGGTGCCGATCTTCGTGGCGCTCGGCATCGCGCGCCTGCTGGTCGTGGCGTTGCCGGCCGCGCTTGTGGGTTCTCCGCTCTTCCTGATTCACGCCTTCTATCAACTCGCGCTCGGCGCGGTGGTCGTGGCGGCGTTCGCGATCTGGCGTCACGGCCGGCGTCGCGCGTTCGTTCCCGCGGCCGCCGGCCTCGTGGTGGGCGCGGTGTTTCTCGCGGTGGCGGGCGCGCCGTACTCGCGCGCCATCGCCACGCTGGCGGGCACGCCGGTCAATGATCCTCAAGGGGCGATCGCGTTTCTGCCGGGCTTCCAGATCGGTCTCTACCTGGCGCTCTCGGCTGCCGCGTTTGCCGCGACCGGATGGCGGCGCCTGCTGGCCGGCGCGGCGGCGCTCGCGCTCACGCAGGTGATCGTGCTGGCCGGCCTGCTGGCTGTCAGCCATACGGGCCTGCCGCCGGACGTGCGCGATGTCCGCGCCTGGGCCGTCGCCGCGCCCCTGCTGATCTTCCTGTTAGCTCGGCGTTCAGCCGGCGCGCGGACGACAGGCCACAGTGCGCAGCCGCAGCCTTGAAGTCGCCGGCGTCACCGTCCTGGCCCTGCTCCTGACGGGTGTCGTTGCCGCGCCGGTCCTGATCGCGCCGTCACAGCGGCTGTTCGGTCTGGAAACGGTCGGCCGGCACCACGATCCGTTCACGGTGATGCGTCAGTTCGAACATCCGGGCACCAACGGCGTCTACGCGCAGCCGGTCACCGACAGGACCGGCGCGTTCATTGCCCGAGCCACCGGCGACGTGGCCGCCTACAACTGGCTCGTTCTTCTCAGCTTCCCTCTTGGCGCGCTCACGGCGTATCTGCTCGCGCGGCACCTGGAACTGTCGGCGGTCAGCTCCGCGCTGGCGGCGCTCGCCTTCGCGTTTTCCCCCTTCCACTTCGCACACGCCGCGTACCACCCGCATATCGCCCAGGTGCAGTGGGTGCCGCTCTACTTCCTGGCGTTGTGGCGCGGCCTCGACCGGGCGACGCCGGCGCGATTGGCCGGGCTCGCGCTGGCCGCGGCCGGC
>JAKALV010000207.1 GCA_021824055.1 Acidobacteriota bacterium | reverse complement strand
AATGGGCGCCTTCTGATAGATGATCGCGCCGTAGAGCGAGCCGGCGTCATCGAGGTTCGCCAGATCCTGCCGGATGGGGTTGGCGCCGTCGGTGCGATCAACGTCGTACGCCGCGGGATAGTTCTGCAGCACGAATCGCAGGTCGTGATTCACGCCGGGGAACGACGGGTTCACGATCTTCGCGGCCATGAAGTTGGCGAAGACCTCCTTCATCCAGACGTCGTTGAACCAGCGCATCGTGACGAGATCGCCAAACCACATGTGCGACGTCTCGTGCGAAATCACGTTCGCGCGGCCGAGCAACTGATTCTCGGTCGCGGTTTCGTCGAGCATGAGCGACGTCGCGTTGTAGAAGATCGCGCCGGCGTGTTCCATGCCGCCGAACTGGAACGACGGAATCAGCACGAAGTCGAACTTGCCGAACGGGTACGGGATGCCGGTGTACTGCTCGAGCCACGCGATCGCGCGCGCGTGCAGGTCGAAGATCGCGTCGCGGTTGCGGGCGACCTTGGCCGGATCGTTCTCGCGGTGGAACATGCGGAAGACGCGGCCGTCGCGCGATGCCGTTTCAATGTGGAACGTGCCGGCCGCAAAGGCGAACAGATAGGTCGGCAGCGGCTGCGTCTCGGCAAAGTCGATCGTGGTCCGCCCGTTGGCCGACTGCCGCCCCGTTTCCGTGCCGTTGGCGACCGCGACCCACGCGGACGGTATCTCGAGCGAGAGATCCCATCTGGCTTTGAGGCTTGGCTGATCGAAGCAGGGCATCGCGAGCGACGCGCGGGCCGGCACGAAGAGCGTGTACATGAAATCGTCGCTGCGATTGAGCGACTGATCGCCGGCCGTGAAGTCGAACTCGACCGTGTTCGCGCCGGACACCAGCCGCGCCGGCGGGATGGTGATGTGGCCGTTGACGACGTGCGACGCGAGCGCCTGCCCATTCACGCGCACCGAAATCAGGTGGTCGTCCGTCTGGGCAAAGTCGAAAGGCAGCGCGCGGCCGGCGTCGCTGAGCGTGAACGTGGCGGTCAGGTGCCCGCGAACCGGCTCGGTCCTGGCCAACGGAATCGAAAAGGACACGCGGTAGTGGAGATCCGTGACGCGCGCCGCGCGGTCGTCGGCGACCGCGAGCGGCACGCCCGGCGCCACGATCGGCACCGCCTGGCCGCGGCGCCAGACCATGACGCCGCCGATGATGGCGGCCACAACGACGAGCAGACCGATCAGGCGCAGGAGACCACGGGACATGGGGGAATTAGATGAGAAATGGCGCGGCGAGGCAATGGGGAGCGGGTGTATGTCCTGCGGCACGAATTCTGTCGAACCCACGGTGCCGACTCCGCCGGCGTGCTCGGTTGGGTTGTGGGCGTGTGCCACGAACGGATTGTTCGGCGCCATCGCCTATTCGACGTCGACACGCGCGCAGGGCATTGCGTACAACTACGCCACGCGCGCGGACGCGGAAACGGCGGCGATCGGCTACTGCGGGAAGCCGGACTGTTTCGCCGTGGCCTGGTTTCAGAACGCCTGTGGCGCGATCGCGCTGAAATAGCCGCCCGGGGCGTGTCAGTCCTGGCGGATCCTGAGGCGGTATCGATATGATACCATCCAGCCTGGGAAGGGAAACATGCCTGACGTGCTGGTCCGCGATCTGGATAATGACGTGTTGAAGCAGCTGAAGGCCGCGGCCAAAGCCCACGGCCGATCGCTGCAGGCGGAAATCCATGATGTTTTGCGCCGCGCAAATGCCCGCAAACTGGCGGAGACGCGTCGCCTTTCCGCGAAGTGGTTGAAGCGGCTCAGCGGCCCCCGGCACTCCGATAGCGCCGCGCTCATTCGGGAGGACCGGGACGCGCGGTGAGCGTCTTCGTCGTCGACGCCAGCCTCGTCATCAAGTGGTTCGTGCCTGAGGTTGACTCGCACTTCGCTCGCCAGTGGCTCGACGCGCCACATGACTACATGGCCCCGGACCTCCTGTTTCCGGAGACGGGCAATACCGTGTGGAAGAAGATCCGGCGCAAAGAGCTCAGTCCCGACGAGGGGCAGCGACTCGTGAGGGATCTGTCCGGCATCGCTGTGGAGACAATCGCGATGCGAGGGCTGCTGCCTGATGCGCACGCGCTGGCGCTCGCCACGGGGATCACGGTGTACGACGCCACCTATCTGGCGCTCGCCGTTCGTCTCGAAACCCAAGTGATCACTGGCGACGATCGGTTCGCCCGGCGGCTGGCGGAGCACCCGCAGCTTGCGCCGCATATTCGTTCGCTCAGGGATCTGGCGTAGGAAAGGGTGGCCGAGCCGCCTCGCTGCAGGCGAGGGGACGGTACGGGCCAGTTGCCGGCTGAAGCAGCGGCCCGGCGCAGTCAGTAGAAGATAATCACTTTCCCGTTCCCGCCGCGCGCAGCGGCCGAGCCGCCGTTGCCTGCGGAAGACCACACCGCTTCGGCGGGCGCGGTGCTGCCACCGCCGCCTCCGCCGCCGCCGCCGTGGGCCCCGCCGTACGGGCTCACGCCACCGCCGCCACCACCACCGTATCCACCGCCGCCACCGCCGCCGCCGGATCCGCTGTTGCAGGCGGTGCTGGCGGCATTGCCGCCGTTGGCGGCCGATGCATCGCTCCAGACGCCGCCGCCCCCAAGGGCGCTGCCCGAACCGTTACCGCCAGCGCCACCCGTGCCAGTTCCTGACACGTAATTGTTGTACTGACAAGGGCCACCGTCGCCGACCCCCGGGCCTGAAGGCCCGCCGCCGTGGCCGCCATTGACGCCATTGCTGCCGGCGCCACTGCTCATCGCGGCATTGCCCCCTGCGTCTCCGGCCGTAATCGAGTAGAGCTGTCCGCCGCCGCCACCGCCGCCGCCGGCAATGACGCGAACAGAGCCCAACTCAATTCCGCTGGCGCCGCCACCCCCGCCGCCAATGAGGGCATTGGCGCCCCCGTCGCCGCCGGCACCCGCGATCACGTTCACGGTTGTCGTCGTTCCGATGGCTGCGGCACCGAACTCGATGCCGACTCTCGCGCCGGAGCCGCCGGTCGAGCCTTGCTCGTGGTCCGGAACAACACCGCCACCACCGCCGCCGCCACCGATCGCGATCACCTTGAGGGATTGCGTGCCGGCAGGAATCGCCCAGGCCGTGCTCGCTGGAGCGTTGAACACGGCGGCCTTCACCGCGTTCGGGCTGGCGACGGCCGCGCTGATCTGCTTCTTGATGCTGTCGTAGGTGGCGACCGAATACGTGATCGTCCCGCCGGTGCCCGGCAGGAACACGCACGGCGACGCCGCACACGGCACGATCGTGCCATCGACGTTGTTGGACACGATGTAGCTGAACGCGCTGCCGGTGACGGCCGCCGGCGGCGTAAACGACACCGACACGCCGGCGAGCGTCGTCGATGCGGCGACGTTCGCCGGGGCCGGGGCGGCGCCGCCGACCAGCTGCACGTCGGCACTCGATGTGGTGGAGGTGCTGCCGTCCATGCTGTTGGCCGCGATGGACAAGATGTAGCTGGTTCCGGCGGTGAGGTTGGTCACCGAACAACCCGACGTGCTGCACGTTCCGTTGGCGCCCGCGGGTGAACTGGTCACCGTGTAGCTGACGTTTCCGCCGGTGATGTTCGAGGTGAACCTGACCGTGGCCGTCCCCGAAACGGGGCCGGCCACGGCGTCGGTGATTTCGGGCTTCCTGAGCAGGGTCACCGTATTGAAGGCCGAATAGGTGCTGGAGCCCTGCGCATTCGACACGGTGGCATACACCGAGTACGTCTTGCCCAGCACGACGTTCGAAGTAATCACGCAATTCAGCTGGCAGACGTTCGGCGTGTAAAACTGGGACGTCGAGTCCGTGGCCCGGATGGACGCGTTGTAGCCGGTAATCGCGGAGCCGCCGTTGCTGGGGACCGTAAAGCTCACGTTGATCTGTGGGACGCCGTTCACAATTGACGCCGAGGTCACCAGGTTCTGCGGAGGTCTTGGCGTCGTCACCGGGGTCACGCTGTTCGAGGCGGCGGACGGCCGACCGCTGCGCTTCGCAGTGTGCGCCGTGACCTGGAAGGTGTAGCTCTGGCCGAAACTCAACCCGGGAACTTCGCAGGGTGATCCCGTGCAGGAACCGCTGAACCCGCCAGGTGTGCTGGTGGCCGTGTAGCCGGTGACGCCGGTGGTGTCAGCCGGCAGCGTGAAGCTCACGGAGGCTGAGGCGTCCGCCGCGGTCGGCTGAATGTCCGTAACGGTCGCGGTGCCAATTACCGGCACGGGCACAGGCAGGACGGTGATCTGAAGCTGTGCGGAGCCGGAGACCTGCTGATTGTCCGTCGCCTTGAGCGTGATCGTGTACGTTCCCGGCGTGTCGTAGACATGGCTCGCGGTGAGTCCGTATTGCGTGCCGGACCGATCGCCGAAGTCCCAGTACAGGCCGCCGCCGATGATGCCGTCGGGATCGGCTGATCCCGCCGCGCTCACGGCAATGCCCGTATCCACCGGAACACGCGGTGAGCCCTGGGTAATCTGAATCGTCGGGACAGGCGGCAGGTTCAAGACGCCGGAACCGCGCACCAGTCGAATCGGAAACGTGTTGAGCCCCCAGCAATCGCTCGGATATCCGTTACCAACGCTATCGTCCAGAAAGCCGACGCAGTACGCGTTCTGTCCGACTGAGGGTTCGCCTGTCCAGAACACCGTGGCCGGTGTCGCGGGAAACCACGTGGGATTGATTGACGGATTCTTGCAGGACTGCTCCACGAGGGAGAAGAGCTCGGTCTGGAGTGGAAGCCGCCACCGCGCGGCCGCCCCGGTCCCGTTGCCGCTGGCCGGCAGGGTCGCCACGAAGTTCGCGGCGTTCTGCCACGTGTACCCTGTGACGGGGCCGGTGCAGGCGGTTCCGTTCCAGGTCTGACCCACGCTGCAGCGCTGCCAGATCAAGCCGGTCACCGTGTCCTTGACCTCCGATCCATTTCCCACCGGCGAATAGCGGGCATCGGGGCGAGTCGGGGTGCCGGCGCAGACTTGCTGAGCGTCGGAGGGCCGAGCCCACAGCAAGGAGCACGCGAGGAGCACGGGGAGCAGCCACGACTTCGTGTTGCCCCGGACCGGGGACGCCGTTCGATGTGGTTTCATGACAGCCGGTATTATCGGAGAAGAACCGCCAAAAAACATCGAAAAAGGTTCGGCGCAGAGAGATCGGCCCGCGGCTACGACTGCTAACTCTTGAGAAAGGTCTACGGCTCGATCGCCCAAGGCCGTTCCCACGGCTGCATCGCGCGCCGCCGCTGAACCAGCGGCAGGTCTTCGGCCTGCAGCTTCAGGAGGACGCGGAACTTCTCCTGAAGAGTCAGACTCGCTTGAGCGTGATGCCAAGTGGTCTTTGACGCAGCGAGACTGGCGGGAAACGCCGAGCTAGGTTTCGGAGCCATCGATAGACCCAATATTAATCTGATGGTCGCGGATCAGCTCATCGAACTTCTGCCGATCAACGAGTCCAGGCTCTTCGAGAAGTTGCCACGCGCGCTCTCGACGACGACGGCCACCGGCCTGAAATGCGAGGGCGGCCAAATGTTCCGGGCCGATGACGCGAACCGGCACGCCTTCATAGTCGAGCGTTCTGGCCGAACCCGCCAATCGCATAGTCTTCCACGAGGCCGGTGGCCTTCAGGGTATTCAACTCCGCGAAGACGTCCTTCAGCGTCGGCACAGCACGACGATAACATCGCCGGGCACGGAGCTGGCGAGCAACGGCAAAGGGCGGCCGATATTCCGGCCGCCCTTTGTATTTCCACGCCGGACCTGAAGGTCCGGCGCTCCATCGTGCCTTAACGCCGGCGCGGCCCACGGTCTCCGCCGCGCCCGCCGCCCGGCCTTCCACCGCGATCGCCACCGCGACCGCCGCGGTCGCCGAAGCCGCTGTGTTCGGGCGGCGCCGCCGCGCGGTGCGCCGCTTTCTCTTCTTCCGAGTAGCGCGGCTTGGTGCCTTCGCCCTCGGCGAGAATCGCCTTCCGGCTCAGCCGCACTTTGCCCGACGGGTCGATGTTGACGACCTTGACCTCGATC
>JAKALV010000206.1 GCA_021824055.1 Acidobacteriota bacterium | reverse complement strand
GCGGAGATTCGACTGCCCACGATCTACGTCACGCACACGCCGGCCGAGGTCGAGTCGCGCGCCGAACAGATCGTGGCCATGGATCGCGGACGAATCGTGTAGCTACCAGCTGCCGGACGCGCCGCCGCCACCGCTGCGGCCGCTGCCCGACCTGCTGCCGAGCATCGGACGCAGGTCCCGCCGGACCTGCGGACAACAAGTGACCTTGGACGTTGAACCCTGAACCTTGGACTGACGGCTGCTGCCATGTGAAATGCGCTCTAGAATGCGGTGGTGAAATTCGTCCGGATTCCGGCCGGCCGCTTCCAGATGGGGAGCCGCGCGGACCAGCCCGCGCAGGATGATGAGCGGCCCGTGCACGACGCTGAAATCGACGCGTTCGATTGCGCGGTCGGTCCGGTCACTGAAGTGCAGTACGCGGCGTTTCTTTCGGCGACCGGCCATCCGCCGCCGCGCGAGTGGCCCGGCGAGGTGATTGTCGCGGACCTGCCCGTCACTGGCGTCAGCTGGTTGGACGCGCAGGCATTCTGCCGGTGGCGCGCGAATGCCGGCGATCCAATGCGACTGCCGACGGAAGCGGAATGGGAATATGCCGCGCGCGGCGGATTGGCCGGCGCGCTGTATCCGTGGGGCGACCGGATTCCCGCGTGGATTCCCGAGGGCGGCCGCGGACCGCTGTCCGGTCCGTGGCCCGTGACGCTCGGCGAGCCGAACGGCTTCGGCGTGCTCGGCATCGGCGCGAACATCCACGAGTGGTGCGCCGACTGGCATTCGCCGGACTACTACCGGGAATCGCCGATTCGAAATCCCGCGGGACCGTCGTCGGGTGTTCGTCGAGCCTCGCGCGGCGGCGCGTGGCGCCACGCCGTCACGGTGAGCCGCTGCGCGCAGCGGAGCAAACTCGATCCGTCGTTCCGCTACACCGACTACGGGTTTCGGGTCGTGCGATGAATCGCGCTAGCATGCACCGATGACCACGCTCGATGCGCCAGCGGGGCCGACGATCGACTGCGCGCGGCTTCCCGCGTTCGACGAGTCCAGTCTGGACGCCGTGCGGCGCGCGTTCGGGAGCGCGACGGCCGTGTCGATGCGGCAGGCGTGGCGGGACCGACCGGAGCCGGCATTCGCGCCGAGTGCGGTCCGCACGGGTTGGCGCGACCGGTCGGTGTTCGTCTTTGCCGAGTTGGCCGACGCCGACATCTTCACCGATGCCACGGATCACAACCAGCGGTTGTGCGAGATCGGCGACGCGTTCGAAATGTTCTTCTGTCCGGACGGGCAGGAGGCCTACGCCGAGTTTCATGTGGCGCCGAACAATCTGCAGCTCCAGCTGCATTTTCCGGATTGGGGCTGGCGCGGGCGCGTGTCGAAGGACGATGCGGTGTTGAAGGCGTTGATGCCGCGCCACTCGTTTCAGTCGCGCACGTGGATCGACGCCGGCGCGCATCTTTGGTCGGTCGTTGCCGAGATTCCGGTGGCCGCGGTGTGCGGCCACGCGCGACCGCTCGCCGGCGACGCGTGGCGGTTCTCGTTCTGCCGGTACGACCACACGCGCGGCGGCGCGTCTCCCGTTATTTCCTCAACGTCGCCGCATCCCGTGCCGGCGTTTCACCGGCCGCAGGAGTGGGGGCTGATCCGGTTCCGGGGCTGACTTTGGGTTTCACCGCGGCCTCGAGGATGGCCATCAACTCGCCCTGAATCGACCGGTGGTTGGCCTTGGCGCGGTCTCGCAGGGCGACGGCCATGCCGTCCGGGACATTCTTAATAGATAGGCTCACAACCATGGAGTCATAGTAGCTCCAAAATGGAACCACCTGTCAGCTTTCCGTGCTTCTCGAGTACCAAGGCGACCTCGCTGGCTTACACTGTTGTGTGCTCGTTTTGAGCATTTTGTGGACCGGGAGGTCTAACGTGGCAACAGGTACTGTCAAGTGGTTCAACGATTCCAAGGGCTTCGGCTTCATTACCCCCAGCGATGGCGGCCAGGATCTCTTTGTTCATTTCTCCGCGATCGCAGCGTCGGGTTTCAAGAGCCTCAAGGAAGGTCAGCAGGTCTCGTTTGAAATCGTTGACGGGCCGAAGGGCAAGCAGGCCGCGAACGTCGTTCCGGTCTAGCTAGAACGCTGGTCGCACGGCGACCAAATTCTCCTGGCGCGGCCTCGGGATCTTCTCCCGGCAGCCGCGCCAGTCTTTTTGTACCCGCGGTTTGCGGGCCATCGGTTTGCAACTTGAAATACACTGTCTACGCTTTGGCTCCACTTGAGCTTTCGCTGGCGCTGACTCCGCGCGACCGCTTCGACGTGTTCGACGTCCGACGCCGCGCGTCGGACGTTCACGGTGACGCGTTCAACGCCTTCACCCACCACATGTACGCCTCGCAGCATTCGACGGCCGGCTTTCTGTCGCAGCGGCTGGCGGCGCGGCTGCACGCGCGATTCGGCGGCGTCGGCCCCTACATCGATTTGTTCCGGACCATGTTTCCCGAGGGCGCCGGCTACCGGCACGATCAGCTGGAGCTGAGAAGCGAGCTCGCCCCCGAACAGAAGAAGACCGAGCCCACGAACGCGGACTCGCACCTCGCCTTCATCACGGGCGGCCTGCGCGCCTGCGTGACCGATGACGCGTCCAAGCCGGGCCCGGTGTATCTGGTGGATCTGGACGGCACCTACAAAGGCATCCCGCGCCGGCGCCAGACCACGATCGTTGGTTACAACCACGAGGAGGAAGTGGCGCGCATCTCGATCGAGATTCCGGTCTCGGCGCATCCAATCGACGCCGTGAACCTGCGCGGCCCGAAGCTCGGCCTCTACGACGCGGTCGGCGAATTGATCCGGCAGCACGGCGTGACCAAGGGCCGCATCCGGCTCGAGCTGGCGCTCGGCGAGCAGCACGCCAGCCTGACCGTGAATGAATACGAGACGCTGCTCATGCAGCACGACCTTGCGGAAGTTCTGCAGCATCCGCTGAAGTTCGCGACCGAGAAGGTACGGCACGTGTGGAATGATCCGCGCGCGGTGCCGAGCAAGGCCCGCGCGTATGCGAAGTACGATCTGCCGCACGCGGTCAATCGCCTGCTCGATGCGCTCGGCATCGATGCGCCCCTGATCGAGCGCCTGGTGGCGCGCAGCCTCGAAGCTCCGGCCTCGCGCTTCATGCGCATGCGCCGGACCGTGGACCTGCTGGTGTCCGACTCCGCCGCGCCCGGCAAAGGCGCCCTGATCGAGGGGACCTACCAGACGCCCATCCTCGTCCAGTGGCGCACCGCCAAGGCCGCCACCCGCAAGATCGAAGTCGCACTGACACGATTCTCGTAAGAGACGCAGACCGTTAGAGAGACAAAGGGGCAGAGGGCCAAAGAGGCAATGAAGATCTTCATTGCCCCTCTGCCGCTTTGCCTCTTTGCCCCTTTAACCACAGTCAGTTGCTGTCGTTGGGAATAGTCCTCGCCCCTCCCGTGTTCAGTCAGGTGGAGGCAAGCAATGCGGGACCGGGGGGCGGATCTGGAACTGGCGGCGAGGCTGCAGCGTGGCGAGGCCGCCGCGGCGACGGAGCTGGCGGCCGAATACGGCCCGATGATTCACCAGCTGGCGTTCCGGTACATGAAGAACTGGGAAGACGCCGAGGAAGTGGCGCAGGACGTGCTCCTCAAGGTCGTGAACAAGATCGAGTTGTTTCGCGGAGATTCGGCGCTGTCGTCGTGGATCTACCGCATCACGTTCAATACGGCCATGTCCCGCCTGCGCAATGGGCGGTTCAGCCGCCCGCATGAAGTGCTGGCCGGCGACCTGGTCCCGGCGCCGGGCGACTACGGCGGGCACGCCCCGCCCGTCTTTGAAGCGGCCGACTGGTCGAACCTCGGCGACGAGTCGGTGATGCGTCGTCAGATGCGCGAGGCTGTCATGTCCGCGCTCCAGGACCTGCCGCCCGTGTACCGGATCCCCGTCATGCTGCGCGACCTCCAGGGGATGTCGACCGAGGAAGCCAGCAAAGTGTTGAAAGTAAAGACCCAGACGCTCAAGTCGCGCCTGCATCGCGGCCGCACGTTCCTGCGCACCCGGCTCCAGGACTTCGCCGGGGGCCTCAGCCTCCACCGGGCGCTGGAAGCATAGAAGTCCCGGGTCCGCCTATTTGGGGATCAGCACCGTGTCGATGACGTGGATGAGGCCGTTGGTGGCGGCGACGTCGGCCTTGATGACGAGCGCGCCGCCGATGCGCATGGTGCCCTTTCCGATCAGAATCGGCAGGCGGCCGCCGTCGGCTACGGAAAGATCCTTCAGCATCGCCAGGTCCTTCGAGTTCGCGTTGCCGGCGAAGACATGGTGCATCAGCACCTTGGCCAGCCTGACCTTGTCCTTCATGAGCGCATCGAGATCCGCCTTGGGAATCTTCGCGAATGCCTCGTCGGTTGGCGCGAACACCGTAAGCGGGCCTGGGCTCTTGAGCTGGGCCACGAGGTCCGCGGCCTGCACGGCGGCGACGAGCGTCGTGAACGACCCGGCGGCGATCGCCGTGTCGACGATGTCCTTGCCCTGCGGACTGGCAGCGGCGACCGGGCCCAGCGAAAACGCAACGATAAGGGCGGCGAGCACAAGGGCGGCGGAGCGAATCTGGCGTGTCATGGTCCCTCCCGGGAGCTTATGTAGTACCCCTCAACCCGGGAAGCCGGTTATGACGCCCATCATACGGGGTGAGGTAAGCTAGAAGCACCGCAAGGCACTTCCGTTTGACCTGCCTCGTGTTTCCCCTGTCCCTTTCGGGACAAAAGGCTTTAAGGATTTTGTGACTCCGACAGAACGTCTCCGCATTGCCGTATTCATCGACTTCGACAACATCGAAATCGGCGTAAAAAACACCCTTGGCGCCTCGTTTGACGCCGGCCTCGTGCTCGAAGCGCTCAAAGAACGCGGCGAGGTCGTCTCCAAGATGGCCTACTCCGACTGGCAGCGCGCCGGCGGCTACAGCCGCGCGCTCAGCCAGCACGCCATCCGCATGGTGCAGCGCAACATGACGCCCGGCGGCGACAAGAACGGCGCCGACATCAACCTCGCGCTCGACGCGCTGGAAATGGCGTTCACGCATCCGCACATCAACGCCTTCGTGATCGTCGGCGGCGACAGCGACTTCATCAGCCTCGTGGAAAAGCTCAAGCAGTACGACAAGAAAGTCTTCGTCGTCGGCGGCCGCCAGTTCACGAGCGCGATCATGCAGCGCAACTGCCACGAGTTCATTGCGTACGAGAACCTGGTGCGCGGCACCTCGCGTCATCAGCGCGGCGGCCAGGAGGCCAAGTCGGACCGGATGTCGGATCGCATGACGATCGACAAGGCGATGCCGCTCGTGACGCGCGCCATGGGCGTCTTGTCCGAACGCGACGGTGTGCCGCCGCTCGGCCTGCTCAAGACCACGCTGCTGCAACTCGACTCGACGTTCGACGAGCGGTCGTACGGCGCGAGCTCGTTCCGCGACTTCGCCCAGAAGCTTGAAAAGGCTGGCGTTCTGAAAGTGACGCAGGGCAAGGGCGGCTGGATGGTCAGCCCCGCCGACGGCTCGACCGTGCCGGCCGAAGGCGGCGCGCAGGCGATGCCTGAGGAGAACGGTTCGAACGGTTCGAGCGGTTCGCCCGCGCCGCGTCCGCAGGCCGCGCGCCCGGCTCAGGCGATGCCGGTCCCGCCCGCCGCAGCCGGACCGATCGACGTCATCGGCACGCCGGCCGACGGCCTTCGCGAGTTCGCGCGCGTGATGGAACATGCGGAGATTCGCCGCTGGCCGCTGTACCTGCGCAACGTGAAACAGGCGTTGCGCGCCGCCACGCCGGTCTTCGACGAACGGGCCTACGGATTCGCCAATCTGACGGATCTATTGCGCGCGGCGCACAAAGACAACATCGTTCGCATGGAGCGCGATCGCCAGGGCGTGATCCGTGTGTTCCAGAGCTCGGGCGCCCCTGCCGTTGCGGCCGCCGAGAGCACGCCGCTTATGGCGGAGCCGGCGCCGATCATCATCACGACCGGTCCGGAAGTGGTCGATGCGGTCGTGGTCGAGGCGAGTGACG